>NZ_JAGSOZ010000020.1:0-76005 GCF_019204055.1 Photobacterium sp. WH24
TAACTGTACAAGTCGTTTGGTTCTGCGTATATCCCCCAACTTTGCACTCTGGAAAACACTCTGAGCCCACACGGATGGTTCACTTACAAACATGACAAGTTATATCTAAAACAAAAGGTAAGGATCAGATCAAACTTCTTCTAAATGGTTCAAAAAAAATCCCCCGGTGAAAACCGGGGGATTTGTGTAGAAGAGACAGGTGAGTACGGGGATGAACCGTGATAATCGATTCACATATAGACACAAGAGATGTGTTCCCCGTGAGTACGGGGATGAACCGTTCGTTACCAGCTGAATACGTCCGCAGTATCGCTGTTCCCCGTAAGTGTGAGGATTAATCGACCGGAGCAACTTTGTTGTCATAGTTCAGGGTTATTAGGGTTACTTCATTTGACCGATGTCAAGAGGTAGAGTTATTATAACTCTAGGTGAAATGCATAGAGAGGAGCAGTGAAAAGCAGAGACTTAATTAAAGAGCTGGAAGCAGCAGGTTGGGTGTTGGTCAGAGTGAAAGGAAGTCATCATCAATTTAGACACCCAAGCCATAAACTGCCGCTAACGGTTCCCCACCCGAAAAAGGATTTAGGAGTGGGGTTGGTAAAAGCCATTAAGAAACAGGCGGGACTGTAAAGCCCGCTTAATTTCTGTGATTCATTGTTGAAGGAGATCTTATGTTGTATCCAATTGCAATCGAAATAGGCGGTTCTGATGACACTCATGGTGTGGTTTTTCCTGATTTGCCAGGCTGCTTCTCTGCCGGCGATACATTGGAAGAGGCCATGGCAAATGCTAAAGAAGCGGCTCACTTGCACTTAGAGGGATTGGCTGAGCATGGTGATATGCCGCCGAAGCCAAGAGCTTTGTCAGACTGGCAGAGTGATGCTGAATATGAGGGCTGGGTATGGGGTGTTGTTGAAATTGATATCGAGCCTTATTTGGGGGGAGCGACAAAGAAAAACGTTACCTTGCCCAGGCTGCTACTGAAGAAAATAGATGACCGGGTAAAGGAAAATTCGAAGTACAAAGATCGTTCGCATTTCTTGCAGATTGCAGCCGGTCATGAGTTGGAGCGTTAAACGCGGATAGCTTTTATCTGTGGGTGATCCTAAATTCAGGACAGTCCCAAAAATCTCGCTTAGTCAGTACATGCCTGATGCTGAACCGTTCCGAAGCACAGCAGTTGCTTCAGCCCAAGCAATCCCCACACCAGGGAAAAATTCATGGATGAATTTTCAGGTTGTCGGCGCCGGGAGCGCCTACAACCGGCCCGGACAACACCAGAGAACAAAAGGCATTTCTGGGTACTCTTTTGGCCTAAAAAGAGTACCTGGCACGCATAAGAAGATGCTGAGTGAGGCGCTGAGTTTGAAGCGTGACATACCGCGATATGCAAATTTCCCCCTGTGTTATCAGATGAGAGCACAGGGGGAAAGTGGAGAGTTAAGCTTAACGCTTTGGATAAAGATCTAGCTGAGTAAGCACATGCCTGATGCTAAATGGTTTCGAATACTGGGCCTGAATTTTTAAGATTTCAGACTTTTCGATCCCTTCCAGTCGATCAGAAAATGTCACATCCAGAGGAGTTAAGATTTCTTCGTAGTCACTGTTCAAATCGCTATTGTGATCATATTCAATTGCAGAGCGAAGCAGTTCGGTTTCTTCAGCGGTGCAAATTCTTTGGTTGTAATTATACAAATAGCCAATGACCGATTTTTGGCTTTCCACGGTGAGTGAATCAAACCATGTATTGTCAGGAAAATCGGTCGTATTTGCACGAGCGATATCAGTGCAATGCTCATATTGCGCATCCCATCTTTTAGCCGCCTCGGTGCTATTGACAGAAGATTGTGCGCAACCAGTAAAGCCGGTAAGCACAAAAATGATGGTAAATAATCTACTTAGCTGTTTCTGAGACACCCAATCATGCTCTCTTATGTTATTTATGCAACAGACAATAATTAATTAAAGCCTGCTCAATATTCTGCTTCTGAGTTAGGAAGACGTCACCGAAAATGATGGTGCTCTCTTGCGTCTCAATGACGCGGTAAAGCAAACGAAAACCGTCATTGTTGTATTCCCTGAATAGGGTTATTCCAAGATCCAGCAAGGTCTGTGAAATTGGGGCGGCGTAAGGTGTTGAGCCTACTAAATTTTCGAATTTATCTATCGTTTTCTCTAGCCGTTTCAATACCTGCGATTCACTGGTATGCGGTGCCAAGTGGTCGATGACATCGTCAAAGGTGTTTGCGAAAGTGTCGGTATAATTAATCTGTACTGGCTTGATCATTATCACTTTTCTCTGAATTAGCACGACGTTTAGCCATTCTTTGTTTGAAGTCCGAACTGGACATCACACGGCCATTGTTCGCGTCATCAACCGAGAATGACAAAAGCTTCATTAAGGCGACTGCTTCATCGCGTTTCTTCCGTTCTTCATAGGACTCAATCACATAGGCTGGTTTCCCGTTCTGTGTGATCGTCATAGGTTCATCAAGCGGCAGATTCGCTGCGTGCTTTTTGAGATAGCTGATGGTTTCCACTTTCATGTTTCTCTCCTGCCTTTGCGTATAGTTTCTTAGATGTAAACACACCTGAAGACTAGCATAAAGCTAAATTTAGTCCATATTCAGGCCATTGTGGCGGGTGTTCCTTTCTGGCCGCTCGGCGAACGTCACATCCAGCGGGGTTAAGATTTCTTCCTCGCCACTATTCAACTCGCGATTGTTATCACATTTGATAGCAGAGCGAGAAGTACCGCGTTTACTTCAGCCCAAGCAATCCCCACACCAGGGAAAAATTCAGGATGAATTTTCAGGTTGTCGGCGCCGGGAGCGCCTACAACCGGCCCGGACAACACCAGAGAACAAAAGGCATTTCTGGGTACTCTTTTGGCCTAAAAAGAGTACCTGGCGCGCACAAGTAAATGCTGAGGTGTGCTCTGAGGTTACGCGCGACATACCACTACATATCCCTGCGTTACCAGATGAGAACATAGAGGTTAAAACGCTTTGGGTAAAAATCTCGCTGAGTAAGTACATGCTTGCTGCTAAACGGTTCCGAAGTACCGCGTTTACTTCAGCCCAAGCAATCCCCCACATCAGGAAAAAATTCAGGACGAATTTTCAGGTTGTCGGCGCCGGGAGCGCCTACAACCGGCCCGGACAACACCAGAGAACCAAAAGGCATTTCTGGATACTCTTTTGGCCTAAAAAGAGTACCTGGCGCGCACAAGAAAATGCTGAGGTGTGCTCTGAGGTTACGCGCGACATACCAATACATATCCCTGCGTTACCAGATGAGAACATAGAGGTTAAAACGCTTTGGGTAAAAATCTCGATGAGTAAGTACATGCTTGCTAATAAACGGTTCCGAAGTACCGCGTTTACTTCAGCCCAAGCAATCCCCCACATCAGGGAAAAATTCATGACGAATTTTCAGGTTGTCGGCGCCGGGAGCGCCTACAACCGGCCCGGACAACACCAGAGAACAAAAGGCATTTCTGGATACTCTTTTGGCCTAAAAAGAGTATCTGGCGCGCACAAGAAAATGCTGAGGTGTGCTCTGAGGTTACGCGCGACATACCACTACATATCCCTGCGTTACCAGATGAGAACATAGAGGTTAAAACGCTTTGGGTAAAAATCTCGCTGAGTAAGTACATGCTTGCTGCTAAACGGTTCCGAAGTACCGCGTTTACTTCAGCTCAAGCAAACCCCACACCAGGGAAAAATTCATGGATGAATTTTCAGGTTGTCGGCGCCGGGAGCGCCTACAACCGGCCCGGACAACACCAGAGAACCAAAAGGCATTTCTGGATACTCTTTTGGCCTAAAAAGAGTATCTGGCGCGCATAAGAAAATGCTGAATGGGGCGCTGAATCCAGGCGCGACAAACCAATACACACCACCTAAACCCACCATAATAAAATGCTATCGTCACCACAAAAATTTTTTGTGTTGAGCGCCCAATTTTTTATTGCGCGGAAAACATGATGACTTTACTATCGCGCCGCTTCTTGATGATAGCCAATCCGAGTACATCACAGCTGATATTGTGGCAAGGCGATAGAGCAACTATCCAAGAGTGACTTTGACTGCGCTTGTGCGCTTTTTTTGACGCTCCACTTTTCATCATCGCGGATGAAAAGTGCTATCGATTGTTGGAGGCCAGCTATGGCTCATGCTCACTCTGTATTAGATTTTCATTCTTTCACCGCTCAGACTCTGGCGGCTGACGAGGTTCAGTTGATTGAATCTTCAGTGGCACAGTTCGGTGCGCCGTTATTACTGCTCGATTGCGATGTGATTCGCCAGCAGTACCGTGCGCTCAATAATGCGCTGCCTAATGTGACCCTTCACTTCGCGCTCAAGCCGCTGCCGCACCCGGCTGTGGTGAGAACTTTGCTCGAAGAAGGGGCCAGTTTTGATCTGGCAACCAGTGGTGAAGTGGATCTGGTGGCGCAGGAAGGTGTCCCTGCCGAGCGCACTATTCACACCCACCCGATTAAGCGTGACGCTGATATTCGCGACGCGCTGGCGTACGGCTGCACTGTGTTTGTGGTGGATAACCTGAACGAGCTGGCGAAGTTCAAACCGTATCACAACGACGTTGAATTGCTGGTGCGTCTGAGTTTCCGTAACGCTGAGGCCTTTGCCGATTTGTCGAAGAAGTTCGGTTGTTCACCGGAGCAGGCGCTGACGATTATTGAAACGGCTCAAGCCTGGAATATCCGTATCAAAGGCCTGTCGTTCCATGTGGGATCACAAACCCTGCATCCGCAGAAATACGTTGATGCGATCCGCACTTGTAAGCAAGTGATGGAGCAGGTGGTGGAACGTGGTTTACCGGCGCTGAGCACGCTGGACATTGGCGGCGGTTTTCCGGTTTCTTACTCGCAGCAGGTGATGCCGATTGACCAGTTCTGTGTGCCGATTAACGAGGCGCTGAACGAACTGCCTGAAACGGTTCAGGTGCTGGCAGAACCGGGCCGCTTTATTGTGGCGCAGTCGGTCACCAGTGTCGCGTCTGTGATGGGGCAGGCTGAGCGTGACGGTCAGATGTGGTATTACCTGGACGACGGGATTTACGGTTCGTTCAGTGGTTTGATGTTTGACGACGCCCAGTATCCGCTGGTGACTCTGAAGCAGGATGGTGAGTACGCGCCGAGTGTACTGGCCGGCCCGACCTGCGACAGCATTGATGTGATCGCTGAAAATATCATGCTGCCGAAACTGGATAACGGTGATGTGATCATCGGCCGCATGATGGGCGCTTACACCAGCGCGACCGCGACCGATTTTAACTTCTTTAAACGTGCGCAGACGGTATTGCTCAATGAGCATGACCAAAGCTGCGAACGTATGATTGGCTGATGGAATCAGTAAGCCCTCACTTCGGTGGGGGCTTTTTCTTTGCGGCTTGTTCTACGCGGTTAGATACAGAGAACGGTGGTGCAATCGCTCATCGAAGGCTAAGTCTTGCCTTTTTGATGCTCTTCATTTTCAAGCGCTTTGCTGGTGATTTCCTGATACAGCCCGATAAGGCTCGTGACCAGGTTTTGCCACTCGGGGTGGCGCTCAACAATAGGCATGATGCGCTGAGCATCTTCGAAGACTTCTTTCAGAAATTGAATATCATGTTCATTCAGGGTTTCACCATTGTCTACCCGCTTTTTCATGGCTAATGCTCTGGGTAAACGCTGAGATTCCAGGCGCACAGCCAGAGCCTGTAAAATCCCCGCCTCTTTTTCTTTGTTATCCATAGAAGTACCTGCAAATCGACAGAACAGATGACTTGAGTGTAGTCGCTGATTTTGGGGAGGGCATGCTGGCGATTGCTTTGCCGGCTGGCACAAGGATCGTGAGGTATTCACAGACAATTTAAGGTGAGCGCCTTGCTCGCTGTTTACTGATATGCTGATTGTGATGACAGAGACGAGGACACATTATGAGTGATCAAGTTTTATCGCTGGTACTGGCACTCAATACTGAGTTGCCGGATCGTGATGCGCAGATTAACGCGGCGGTGAAGTCGGCGGAAAGTGAGTTTCAGCCATTGCTTCATCAACTGGCCTGGACGGATGATCGGCACATGAGCATTGTGCCGGATTCGATGACGATAAAAGACATTGTTATTGCGGGAACAAAGGTCACTGTGACAGTCGATTTTAACTGGTCGATCTTTGAGGCTTGCCTAATTGTGGATCATGTCTCAAAGAACGAAGCAAAACTGCAGTTTGAACTGGTGGACGATTCACTGGTGATGAACCAGACATTTCCGCCGCGCTGGCGTTACGACCAATAATCATGGATGTCATCTGAGGCCGATTATTTGGCACGGTTCAAAATCAGCGTTCCTGTTGGTGCGTGTGGGGCAATGAACCAGGGGCGGGGCATGATATCCAGACCCAGGTTGCGATCATACTTGGATTCAATGTCAAGCAAGGGGGTGTAGGTGTCCATTTCGCTCTGGCTGGTGTAAACCAGTACATAGTGAACCGGAGGATGGTACAAACTGAGAGGCAGGGTGATTTCGAGTCTATCCGGCTCCTGATAGGAGAAAGGGCGGTAGCGATAGGCTGTCAGGCTGTCGATCAGCAGGAAATCTTCGGTATAAAACTGCACTTGAGGGGCAAAGACAGTCTGGCTGACGAGGCTTGTCAATATCAGATCTTGCCGTCTGAGGTGAGGGGTGAGTTTTATCAGTTTGACGAAACTGCGCCCGGACGATAGTTCTGCGATCACATCATCGCGGGAGAGGGTAAAAAGCACGGGTAATTCATCGCAGCAGTCCAGCGAAGGTAATTCCCTCACGACGGTAAACAATCTGGTCGCTGAGTCTAAGTGCTGACGTGCATTTTTTGATTCAGTGACACTGATATTGGGCACGCCATTGACCGTGTTGGGACTAAAGCCGTCTGTCAGCGAACAACTTGTTAATATCAGTGCCAGTAAGTAAGCAGGCAGGAAGCGCATATTGGCCTCAGTAGTGTTTTACCACCATGTTTCAAACATAGCATCTGCTGCTGCGGTTGATGGTGTTCAGCGCGACAAGCCGCTGGTAAAGCCAGCCGTCCTTTTCCTCACACTTTCATTTTCGTATTGCATGTCTTGCAGCGGTAGATTGCACGGCAGGTAAACTTTTCCCATAGTGTTCGTTTCACACGGTAGAGCATTGGATTATCGCAACACATTGTTCCCTCAGATCTTTCAACAGAGACGGATGCCGCCAGTGTAATCCGTCCCCTTACTTATCAGTGTGACAGATATCACATCGGTTTTCTTGGTGACATAAAGCTGACTGCTACGTGACGTTAAATTGACTTTGCGTAGCGGTTTTTTGCTTTTTAGACTTTTTAAACAAGACATTGCGCATGAAGTATCGGGACTGTGTAAGCTGGGTAAGAGGGAAGAGGACAGGAAGTGTTCAGGCGTTCGTTCAGGCGTTAATGGGAGCTTTGCTCCCATTGAAAATGAATGGTAAAGCTCAAAAGGAGAGGAACTCAGAAGGCCGGAATCTGATTGATGCAGCGTTAGACTTTCGTTTTCTTGTTGCAGTTTTTACAAAGGTAGATGGCTTTACAGGTCAATCGTTGCCAGATGGCACGTTTAACCCGCATTAAATCAGGGGAATCACAACACATTTTTTTTCCTTTTTTCGTGTGTTTTTTGACGACCAACAGATTGTAATGCACATCGTTGCTCAATGGAAAGTGATATTGCTCGCAAAAAACTGCGGTCGGACATAGTAATGGCGTTGAATGGAGGGGTTTTTGACGCTGAAGTTCAGGGGATTAGTGGCGTGTGACGAATTTTTGACGAGACGCAGGTATAAAAAATGCCGAACAAATGCCGGCATCATTTTGACGATTTCCATTTGTTATCTGGTTCAGCCCAGCGCCAGCCAGACACCCACACCCATCATTAACGTGCCGGCAATGCGGTTGAGATAACGCAGGTTGTCCCCTTTGGTCAGGAACAGCCGCAGGCTCTTGCCGCCGTTGGCGTAAACCAGTAAGGCCACGAACTCTGTCATCAGAATGACAGCCAGCAAACCTGCCATTTGAGGTGCCATCGGCATGTCAATGTTAATGAAAGGTGGCAGCAGAGAGATCATAAAGGCCCACCCTTTAGGGTTGGCAATAGCCGTGATGAATCCCTGAGAAATAAGCTGTCCGCGCTGTGTCACCGTAGGCGTTTCCAGGTTCAGCGACATTTTGCCCCGGTTACGCCACATGTTGATGCCCAGCCAGAACAGGTAAGCACCGCCAACCCATTTAAGGGCACTGAAAAGCTGAGGATAGTTCAGCATAACTGTGGCAACCCCCATCACAGCGGCAATGGCGACCAGAGCCACACCAAGCAATTCACCCACCATCATCCAGAGTGCGCGTTTAACACCAATGCTCATCCCCAGTGTCATAGCGAGTGTCATACACATACCGGGTGTAATAGAAACAAAGAAAAAAGTAGGGATAAATGCGCTTAGTAAGGTGAAATCCAACATATACATCCTGACATATGTGTTAACAAAACAGATTGTCAGTGTAATCAGTTCGCTGAGGCGATGGTAGTGTTTTGTGACATGACTTTTGGGTTGAAGACCCGGCGGAATGAAAATAAACAGTGAGGCGCTTCACGCTTTAGTACTCTCATTTTTTTGTCGTGGATCAGCGCAGGCCTGACTGTTTTTATTGTTAGTATTGTTAATAAATTGACTGGTTATCAGCCTGTTAGCGATTAAATGCTCGCTATCATAAATCGTTCTTGCCATAGAAGAGCTGGACAGCAATCGCGATTGTTGAGTCAAAATGAGACTTTTGATATCAATTTAATTTGACTCGGTCGTATTTTGTGCATAAATTTAACTCAAATGAAATATCTTTAACATCTAGTAAACATCTTTCACGGAGAGCAAAAATATTTCATTCACTGGTTTATTTCTCAATCTGAAGCTTGGTCGCGGTATCACAAGCTGGTGGCAGTAGGTTGAAAGTTCGTAATCCCCCAAACAAAGGAGAGTGGGATGAGCAAGTTACGTGTCATGAAGAAATCGCTTCAGATGGTTACCGCCACTGTTGCACTGTCCATTCTGTCCGCTACCTCACCAGCTATGGCTGAAACCAAAGCGCCAACGGCGTTCAAGTGTAAGCCGGGTGAAACCTATTACATGAACGTGATGGTGTCCGGTGTGGAGTACTGGTTCCCTGTCTATGAAATGATGAAGGAAGCAGCACGTTCAATGGGCTGTAAAACTGTCTATACCGGCACGCCGGAATACGATGTGAATAAACAGCTCGCGTCATTTGAGCAGATACTGGCGAAGAAACCGGCCGGAATCTTGCTGCACCCCATGAACCCGGATCCCTTTATTGAACCCATTAACCGGGCGGCAGAAATGGGTATTCCTGTTGTGACCTTTGCAGCGGATTCACCTAACAGTAAGCGGGTGTCCTTTATTACCTCTGATAACTATCAGGAAGGTAAGTTCGCCGCCGATGCCGTGGCGGAAGACATGGGCGGTAAAGGTGAGTACGCGGTGCTGGAGAACCCGGGCCAGGATAACCACGACCGACGCGTGAGTGCTTTTATTGCGCGCATGAAATCAAAATGGCCTGACATGAAGCTGGTCTCGCGTGCGGCCAGTAATACCGATGCCACCAAAGCCTATAACTCTCTGATGACTATGGCACAGGCGCACCCGAACCTGGGCGCTGTCTTTATGCCTGAAGCAACCTCTGCCATGGGCGCAGCGCAGGCAGCCAAAGAGCTGGGCGGAAAAATCCGTGTGTTCAATGCCGACGTGAACGCCAAGATCCTCGACATGATCAAGCAAGGTGAAATCTTCGGTGCGGTGAACCCGAACCAGGGTATGCAGGGCTACATGGGCATGATGCTGCTGTATATGGCGGCGCATCCCGGCCTGATCGATCCGATGAACGATCATGACCGTGCCGGGTATAACCCAATGAGCGTGCCGTTCGTCGATAACGGTTTCTCTATCGTCACCAAAGCCAATGCTGATGATTTCTACTGGGATAAGTACCTGTCGAAACGCGGCACTAAAGGTATCAACGAGTAAGTCCTACCCTGCTGAGGCCCGGTATCCGGGCCTCTTCCCTCAGCATACTCATGGAGGAGAGACGGTGGAAACGTCCAACACAACGCCAGTGCTTGAGATCCGAAATGTGACCAAAACCTTTGGTTCGACAACCGCGCTGAATAATATCCGCTTCGATTTACTGCCCGGTGAAGTGCATGCCATTGCCGGTGAAAACGGTGCCGGTAAGTCTACGCTGATGAAAATCATCGACGGCATACACCAGCCGGACAGCGGGGAAATGTTTATCAATGGCGAAAAAGTGGTGGTCAGCAGTCCGTTAGAAGCACAGAAGCTGGGCATCGGGTTTGTCCATCAGGAAATTGCACTCTGCTCTGATGTGTCAGTGGCTGAAAACATCATGATGGCGAAAATCAACAGCTCGGATGGTTGGCTGGTGGATTACAAAACCTTATATCGCGAAGCCTACGAGGTGGTCAGTCAGTTGGCCGATATAGACCCAAGACAGAAAGTGTCTGATCTGACTATCTCTAATCAGCAACTGGTGGAAATTGCCAAAGCTCTGGTGCTGGACTGCAAAATTTTGATCCTGGATGAGCCGACAGCGGCGCTGACGGATCAGGAAACCGACATCCTGTTTGCCATTATGCAGACACTGAAAGCACAGGGGATCAGCATCATTTATATCAGTCACCGCATGGCGGAGATTTTTGAGCAGTGCGACCGGGTCAGCGTGTTCCGCGACGGTCATTACATACATACCAAACGGATAGAGGACACCACACCGCAGGCGATTGTTCAGAGCCTGGTCGGACGCGAAATTGCCAACCTGTATCCGCCGAAATGTCAGGGTCAGGTCGAGAACAATCCTGTGATCCTCGACGTTGAAGGCCTGTCAGACGGCCACAGATTTAACGACATTGATTTTAAGGTGTACCAGGGCGAAATCTTTGGCGTCGCCGGTCTGATTGGTGCCGGGCGTTCTGAAATGGTCAAGGGCCTGTGCGGCCTGCACACCAAACAGCGCGGCAAGCTGAGATTCAACGGCCAGCCGATCACCATTAACTGTTATCGCGATGCGATAGACAAAGGCATTGTTTATCTCTCGGAAGACCGTAAAGAAGAAGGTCTGTTTCTGGATTTATCCATTGCCGTTAATGTCTCTGCGCTCAAGCTGGAACTGGTGTCTGAGCACGGTCTGATCAGCAAAGACAAGGAATTTGATCAAACCCAGACCCTGACCGACAGACTGAACCTGAAAAGCGGCAGCCTGCATCATAAGGTGTCGTCGCTCAGCGGGGGCAACCAGCAGAAAGTCGCCCTGGCTAAAATCCTGTCGGTGAACCCTAAGCTCATCATTCTTGATGAGCCAACCCGGGGCATTGACGTGGGGGCAAAATCTGAAATTCACAAACTGATCCGCGATCTGGCAAACACAGGTGTCGGCATCATTGTCATCTCTTCAGAATTACCGGAAGTCATCGGCCTGAGTGACAGAGTCATGGTGATGCGCGAGTCGCGTCAGATGGGGCTGCTGACTGGGGATCACATTACTGAGCAGAATATCATGCACCTTGCGTCCGGTTCCGCGGAACTGACGCAGGCAGCCGTACAGGCGTAATGCAGGAGAACATAATAATGACTATTGAACATGTATCTACACCCGGCACTTCGGTGACCGGTAAAAAACGTTCCTTCCGTGATGCGCTGGTGCGTGTCAGTCAGATGCGGGAATTCACGCTGATCCTCATCATAGTGGCGATGTTTATCGGCATGAGCTTTGCCTCACCGTATTTTCTGACCTGGGCCAATATGAAAGCCATGCTGCTGTCGTTTTCCACCGAAGGCATTGTGGTAGTCGGCATGACTATGCTGTTGATTGTCGGCGGGATTGACCTGTCGGTCGGCGCGGTGATGTGTCTGGCCATGGTGTTCGCCGCCAAGCTCTTCATGCTGGGCATGAACCCCTGGCTGGCCAGCCTGGCCTCCATTGGTTTCAGTGGTTTCATTGGCTGGCTGATGGGGCTGTGCGTCACGCGGCTGGGCCTGCACCACTTTATTGTCACTCTGGCCTTTATGGGGCTGGCGCGGGGTGCCAGCATGATCATCACCCAGGGCACGCCCATTTCGCTGTTCACTCTGCCGCCTGAATTTAAGTTTGTCGGTCAGGGAACCCTGTTCGGAGTGCCGTTCTCTATCATCATTTTCTTTGTGGTGATCATTATCAGCGACTTCCTGCTGCGAAATGCCAAAGCCTTCCGCAAGATTTTCTACACCGGCAGTAACGAGAAAGCCGCGCAATATTCAGGCGTCAACACCAACAAGGTGAAGCTGTACGTCACCGTCTTGTCCTCCGCGCTCTGCGGTCTGGCCGGGATCATCTATATGTCGAAATTCGGTGCGGCAACGCCCAACTTCGGGGTCGGGCTGGAGCTGAACATTATTGCAGCAGCGGTGATCGGCGGCGCGAGCCTCAAAGGCGGCGAAGGCACCATCTTCGGAGCAATTCTGGGGATAGCGCTGCTGAGTGTGGTGTCCAGTTCACTGATTCTGCTCGATGTGTCTGTGTACTGGCAGGAGTTCATTAAAGGACTGATCCTGCTGGCGGCTGTGGCGGCGGATCACCATTTGCACCAGAAGTCGAAAGCCAAATCCTGAGAGGGCTGAACCTATGCAAACCACAACGAAAAGCCTGGATGTCTCCCGTCTGGTGAGCAAGGTGCTGTTCTCGCATTACAAGGAGAATCGCAGCCAGGCGGAGATCTCGAAAAGCTTGGATCTGTCACCGGCCAAGGTGAACCGCATTATCCGTCAGGCGCGGGAAGAGGGGCTGGTCGAAATTATCCTCAACATTCCGCACATGGGGGTAATGGAGCTGGAAAAGCAGCTGATGGCACGTACGGGTCTGCCTAAAGCGGTACTTTGTCCGTCCTATGCCGATGATCCTGTCGTTGGGTTTACGCAGATAGCGGAAGTGGCGGCGGAATTTTTACAGGACACCCTGCGTAAGAATGATGTCATCTGCATCAGCGGCGGCAAGGCACTGGCCACCATCGTCGACGTGATGAAGCCGGTTAAAGGCATGAAGGTGACTGTAGTGCCGGCCACCGGCGGGGTGCAGGGTACGCATTTTACCGATGTGAACTACCTGGCCTCGGCGCTGGCGGAAAAGCTGGGAGGCCGCTCGATGCAGCTTCATGCGCCCTTGTTTGCAGATACGCAATCGGACCGCGACATGCTGATCAACATGCGGGCCACCAAGGAAGTGCTGGAGATGGCCCGGCACGCCGACATTGCGCTGGCGGGCATCGGCGCGGTGGCGAAAGGCGACGAAAGCTATTTTGACTTGCGTCACTGGATCAACGGCGAAAAAGCCCTGGTGGCAGAGAGCCAGTGCAAAGGGGAAGTCTTTGCGCATCTGTATGACCAGTCCGGCTCGGCCTGCATTCCGGCGCTGAACAACAAGCTGGTCGGCCTGTCGCTGGCGGAAATGCGCCAGATCCCGGTCAGTATCGGCGTCGCAGCCGGGGCTGAAAAAGTGATGCCGATTGCTGCTGCGCTGCGCGGCGGTTTTCTCAATACACTGATCACTGATGAATCGACCGCACAGGGTGTGCTCGATGCATATTGAAACATAGAAGAATTGTTAACTTGAGAGGGATGACCATGAACAAAAGACAGTTAGGTTTTTCAGGTATTGATGCCTCGGTGATTGGCCTGGGCACCTGGGCTATGGGTGGCTGGATGTGGGGTGGCACCAATGAAAAGGAGGCCGTTGCCGCGATTCAGGAATCGATCACTTGCGGTGTCTCGCTGATTGACACGGCCCCGGCATACGGACTGGGCCGCTCGGAAGAACTGGTTGGTAAAGCCATCAAGGGCCAGCGCGATAAAGTGGTGCTGGCCACCAAATGCGGCCTGGTCTGGCACACTCAGAAAGGCAACCATTTCTTCGATGAAGAAGGCAAACCGGTACACCGTTATCTTGGCCGCGATGCTATTCAGTACGAACTGGAACAGAGTCTGCGTCGTCTGGGGACAGATTATATCGATCTCTACATCACCCACTGGCAGGACCCGACCACACCGATTGAAGAAACCATGGCGACCCTGATGGAGCTGAAACAACAGGGCAAGATCCGCGCGATTGGTGTCAGCAATATCAGCCTGGAAGGCCTGAAGCATTATCAGCAGTTCGGCACCGTCGATGCGGTGCAGGAAAAGTACAACATGATAGAACGTGAGCTTGAGCAGAGCCTGTTGCCGCATACCCGCGCCACCGGGGTGTCCTGCCTGAGTTATTCCTCGCTGGCACTTGGTCTGCTGAGCGGAAAAATCTCTGCCGACCGTAGGTTTGACGGCGACGATCAGCGGTTGTCGAATCCGTTATTTTCTCAGCCAAACCGTCAGATAGTGCAGCAGTTCTGCCAGTTGGTCACGCCGCTGGCTAACGATTATGGCATCTCGGTTGCGCAGCTGGTCATTGCCTGGACGCTGTCACAGCCGGGCATTACCTATGCCTTGTGCGGCGCCCGTAATCCGATCCAGGCGGCTGAGAATGCGCGGGCCGGAGAGGTAAATCTGGCTGCTGTGGATGTGGATACCATCAGCACGCTGGTGGCTCAGTCGCTCAGCCAGTTACAGACTGACTGATGTGATTCCCACCCACAATAAGAATCGATAAGGGGAGCAGTATGGCAGGCGATGGAACACAAAGGCGGGAACGATTACCCCAGGATGCGCATTTCGATGTAGTGATAGTCGGTGGCGGTATTAACGGTATCAGTGTGTACCGGGAGTTGTCTTTGCAGGGGGTGAAAGTCTTGCTGGTGGAGAAAGAAGATTTCTGCAGTAAAGCCAGCGCCGCCCTGTCGCGGATGATTCACGGTGGCTTGCGGTATCTTGAAAACGGCGAGTTTGCCCTGGTCAGGGAATCACTGGCAGAGCGTAACCGCCTGCTGGTCAATGCGCCGCATTATGTGCAGCCGCTGGTTACCACGATACCGATCTTTTCTCGCTGGTCCGGGCTGTTTTACGCGTTGTTTAACTTCACCGGACTGATGGACAAACCCAGTCGCCGCGGGGCGCTGGTGATTAAACTGGGGCTGTGGTTTTACGACTTTTTCACCCGTCGCGATCAGCGTCTGCCGAAACACCGTTTCTTTTCGCAGTCTGAAACGGCAGCACGCTGGCCACAGTTTGACTCTGCCGTCGCCTGCAGCGCCGATTATTACGATGCCTGGATCAGTGCCCCTGAGCGTCTGGCAATGGAGGTGCTGAGCGACACGGGCGAGCAAAGCGGCAGTCTGGCCTGTAACTATACCGAGCTGCTGGCACGGGACGGTCAGCGTTTTACCCTGCGTGACACCCTGACGGGGGAAACCAGCACGATCAGCGCAGACAAACTGGTCAATGCCACCGGGGCCTGGGTCGATCAGACCAATGATCGTCTGGGACTGGCCTCGGGCTATCTGCAGGGCACCAAAGGCTCGCACATTATTGTCCGCCACCCTGAGTTACTGGCCGAGCTGGACGGGCACATGGTGTTTTACGAGAACCCGGAAGGGCGGGTATGCATTCTGTTTCCCTACTACGGCAACGTACTGATCGGCTCGACAGACATTCCGGTGGCAGATCTGGATGCCGTGACCTGTACCGGTGAAGAAATTGATTACATGCTCGACTCACTGAAAGCCGTGTTTCCGGCACTGGTGATTGAGCGGGAAGACATAGTGTATCAGTTCAGCGGCGTACGCCCGTTGCCGTCGGTGAAAACCTCGACCATAGGGCAGATCCCGCGCAGTCATGCTCTGCGGGTGGACAGCACGGAAGACGGTCAGGTTCGCCTTTATTCTCTGATCGGCGGCAAATGGACGACATTTCGCGCCTTCGGGGAGGAAGTGGCCGATCAGATCTTATCGGATATGGCGCACACCCGCCGGATCTCAACCGCCGACCGGCCCATAGGCGGCGGCAGGGATTTCCCGCAGACAGATATTGAACGCAAAGCCTTTACTAAAGCAGCCCATGTCAAATATGCCCTGAGCGAAGCCAGAGCGGAGATGCTGCTGCAACG
This sequence comes from Photobacterium sp. WH24, assembly GCF_019204055.1. Taxonomy (NCBI): domain Bacteria; kingdom Pseudomonadati; phylum Pseudomonadota; class Gammaproteobacteria; order Vibrionales; family Vibrionaceae; genus Photobacterium; species Photobacterium sp. WH24. The sequence goes on from NZ_JAGSOZ010000020.1 coordinate 16,136, forward strand.
TTACGGCACTCAGTGCCTGGCTGTGATGGCCTACCTGAGCGCCGGTGAGGATACGGTGCTGACCAGCCTGCCGGCGTACACCAGGCGCGAGCTGATGTATCTGATTGAACACGAGGCTGTGTGCCGCACGCTGGATGTGCTGCAGCGCCGCACTTCGGTGGCAATTGCAGGACAGATAAACAATCAGGTGCTGGCTGAGGTGACTGAGCTGGTGGCCGCGACGCTGGGCTGGAATGAACAGCAAACAAAACAGGATCTGGCAGAAAGTTGTCGTCAGTTGCAGCTACATCATGGTCTGGCCGTCAGCACTGAGCAGGTTGAGCAAATCTGGACCACATCTTTTTCAGGAGGAAACTATGTATATCAGTAAGAAAGTAAGGATGAACCGGCTGTTTAACAACGGCCGTTGTCTGGACGTGGCACTGGATCACGGGGTGTGTAACGAGCCGTCTTTTCTCGATGGCCTGGAAAACATGGACTCTGTGGTCAGCCAGCTGGTGGAAGCCAGACCGGACGCGATTCAGATGAATTATGGTCAGAGCGACCTGCTGCAAAACGTTGACGGCAAAGACAAACCGGCTCTGGTGATGCGGCTGGATATGGGTAATCCGTACAACACGATTCGCCACCGTCATATGTGGGCTGTGATGCAAAATGATCAGGAGCCGGTACTGCAGGCGCTGCAGATGGACGCGGCTTGCGTGGTGGTCAACCTGTTTATGTTGCCTGATGAGCCGGATCTGTTCCGCCAGTGTGTGGTGAATATCAGCAAAGTGAAAAACGACTGCGACAAATACGGTATGCCGCTGATGATCGAGCCACTGGTGATGCAGCCGGCCAGTTCGGGTAAAGCCTATGCAGTAGACGGTGATGCGGAAAAGATAGTGACTCTGGTGCGTCTGGCCCGCGAAATGGGGGCAGACATCATCAAAGCCGATCCAACGGCTGATGCGTCGGAATTCCACCGTGTGGTCGAAGCGGCGCGTTGTCCTGTGCTGGTTCGCGGCGGCGGCAAAGAAGATGTCGAAGTGGTCTTCAGCAAGGCGCGTCAACTGCTGGATCAGGGCGCATTGGGCATGGTGTATGGCCGGAATATTTACCAGCACCCTAACCCGAGCCGCATCGTGCAGGCTTTCATGGCGATGATCCACAACAACGCCAGCGTGTCTGATGCACTGGCCATTTATCAGCAGTAATTTTTCACTGTCAGCAAGAAAAGGAAGCAAGCAATGACACCATACGTACTGGGTATAGACTGCGGAAGCACGGGAATAAAAGTGGCGCTCTTTGATTTACAGGGCCGCGAAATCGGTGCGCTGGGTGACAAAGTGGCGACGCATTTTCCTGCACCGGGTTTTGCTCAGTGCGATATGGCAGCGCTGTGGAGTCAGTGCGCGGTCCTGATACGTCGCTTACTGGAAGAATGGGCCGTGCAGTCCGGACAGGTGGTAGCTGTCGGGTGCAGCGGTCATGGTAACGGGCTGTATTTGCTGGATCACGAGGCGATGCCCCTGCTGGCGATCAAATCGCTCGATTGCCGCGCCAGTGATCTGGTGCAGACGATAAAAAATCAGCCCGACTATGAGTTGATTCAGGAGCTCAACCGTCAGGGTGTCTGGCCGGCACAATCGGCCACACTGCTTTGCTGGCTCAAACAGTATCACCCGGAGACATACCAGAGCATCGGCAGCGTCCTGTTCTGTAAGGATTACCTGAATTTTTGCCTGACCGGCGAGATATCGACCGAGTACGGGGATCTCAGTGCCTCGGGTTTATACGATTTTTCAGCAGGAGAGGCGTCGGCCGCTTTACTTACTGCATTAGCTATTCCAGAGATGCAGCAGGCGATTCCCGACATCAGGGAATGTCAGGATGTTATGGGCCGGGTGAGCAGGGAAGCAGCGGCGTTAACCGGACTGAGCGAAGGCACACCTGTGGTCAGTGGCTGTTTTGATATCGTGGCCTGCGCTATCGGCTCAGGGGTCTGGCAAAGCCAGGCCGCCTCTGTGATTGCCGGTTCCTGGAGCATTAATCAGGTGGTGACGGACACCTTACCGGGCAGGGATGTCTTTATGGCCTGCCATTTTCCCGGCCAGCGTTATTTGGCGGTGGAGTCGAGTGCGACCTCGGCCTCGAACCTCGAATGGTTCATCTGCGAATTTTTCAAACAAGAAAAACAGCAAGCCAAAACCCACAATATTGATCTTTTTCAGCAACTTAATGCCATGGTGGCTGACACTGTGATCAGTGACGATCTGCCGCTGTTTCACCCTTACCTCTACGGCGGCTGTGATAATCAGCCGGTGCAGGGGAATTTTTTCGGGCTGGCCGGATGGCATAAAAAATCGGACTTACTCTATGCCGTTTATGAAGGCATTGTCTTTGGGCATTTAGAACATGTTGGTCAGCTCAGGCTGGCGGGTCAGCATATCGACACTGCGGTTCTCAGCGGCGGGGCCGCCAAAAGCCCGGTCTGGAGCCAGTTGTTTGCGGATGTGCTGGATGTCGCGATTCAGACCTCCGACTGCACCGAAGCCGGTGCCAGAGGAGCGGCGATGGCTGCCGCAACCGGTGCAGGCTGTTTCCCGGCTCTGCAGCAGGCGGTAGCCGCGATGGCCAAGCTCAATACGCCTCTTACGCCCAGGCCACAGCAGCAAGCCATTCTTCATCAGCGCTACCAACGCTACCTGGCGGTGTCGAACGCCTTGAAAGAACTGATGTCATGACTCTCAGATAATTCATTGAATATCAATGGGTTAACTTTGCTGTTTCGGTGGCTGTGCTACCGGAACGGCTTTGCCGATCCTGATGTTCACCGACTTTGCTCACTCTCTCAAAATTGATTTATTTTGATATTTTTTGTCTCATTTTTATCGGCATGTGCTCTATATTATGAAGATGATTAAAAGGTTGAAAGGATGAAAGGGATGACACAACGAATCGTAATGCCCGGCCTGATGGAAATCGGGGCTGGCGCGCTGGATAAAGTGGCAGACATGCTGAAACTGCTGTCTTGCCGTCAGCCATTGATTATCAGCGACCGAGTGATGTCTGAGCTGGGTTATGTACGCCGGGTTGAAATCGCACTGGCGGCGGTAGGGTTGGAGTGCGGTGTCTTTCTGGATACCGAGCCGGAGCCGACTGAGGCCTCTATCCTGCCGGCGGTTGATCAGGTGGTGACAGGCCAGTTTGACTGCCTGATTGCACTGGGCGGCGGGAGCGCCATCGACAGCGCAAAAGCCATTGGTCTGCTGGCACAGCACGGCGGTCAGATGCGTGACTACAAAGTACCCCATGTGGTGACAGAAGCCATCTTGCCCGTGATTGCGATTCCGACCACAGCAGGCACGGGATCGGAAGTTACCCGGGTGACCATCATCACAGATCAGGACACAGACGAGAAAATGCTGTGCATGGGGCCGGGACTGATCCCCCAGGCGGCGATCATCGACTATGAGCTGACCCTGTCGGTGCCGGCCCGTATCGCTGCCGATACCGGGATTGATGCCCTGACACATGCCATTGAAGCTTATGTCAGCGCCAAAGCCGGGGTGTTTTCCGATCAGCAGGCGCTGTCAGCCATGCGCCTGATTGCGCCGAATCTTCGCGAAGCGGTAAACACCCCTGGCAATCATGATGCAAAAGAGAAGCTGATGCTGGGAGCCACACTGGCCGGTATCGCTTTCTCCAACGCGTCTGTCGCACTGGTGCACGGCATGAGCCGTCCGATTGGCGCCCATTTCCATGTCCCGCATGGCATGAGCAATGCCATGTTATTACCTGCGATTACCGAGTTTTCCATTCCGGCCAGTCTGACGCGTTATGCCGACTGTGCCCGCGCGATGGGGCTGGCTGATGACATCGTCAGTGACGAAGAAGCCGTGCAGCGTCTGATGTCTGAGCTGACTCAGCTTAACGCCGATCTGCAGGTGCCGGCCATGTCGGATTTCGGGATTGACCGGCACCAGTATCATGAGCTGCTGGACACCATGGCGGAGCAGGCGCTGGCATCGGGATCACCGAATAATAATCCGCGCATTCCGAGCAAGAATGAAGTGATTGAACTGTATAAAAAGGTATGGAGTTAATGATGATTGGAAATTACATCAACAGTGAATTAGTGCCAGTGACCTCAGATCGCAATCTGCCGGTCACGGATCCGGCCACCGGTAAAGTGATCGATCAGGTTGGCCTGTCCAGCGTGGCGGATACCGAGCAGGCAATCGCCAGCGCGGAAGCGGCATGGCCGGCCTGGGCGCAAATGACACCGCTTAATCGCTCGCGCATCCTGTTTCGCTTCAAAGCCTTGCTGGAACAGAACATGGACGAGCTGGCAACACTGATCAGCCGCGAGCACGGAAAAGTACACAGTGATGCGTTAGGCGAACTGACCCGCGGGCTGGAAGTGGTCGAATTTGCCTGCGGCATTCCCCATCTGCAAAAAGGCGAACACAGCCGCAATGTGGGCACAGATGTGGACTCGCATTCCATGCTGATGCCTTTGGGCGTTTGCGCGGGGATTACCCCCTTTAATTTCCCGGTCATGGTGCCCATGTGGATGTTCCCGATTGCCCTGGCAACCGGCAATACCTTCGTGCTGAAACCGTCTGAGAAAAACCCGTCCGCGGCACTGAGACTGGCGGAATTGCTGACCCAGGCCGGATTGCCGCCAGGGGTGTTTAATGTCGTGCAGGGCGATAAGGAATCGGTGGATGTGCTGCTGAGCGATGCCAGAGTCAAAGCAGTCAGTTTTGTCGGCTCGACACCGATTGCGGAATACATCTATTCACAGGGCTCGGCACACGGCAAACGGGTGCAGGCACTGGGCGGTGCGAAAAACCATCTGGTGGTGATGCCGGATGCGGATTTGGATCAGGCGGTTAATGCGCTGATGGGCGCCGCCTTTGGTGCGGCCGGAGAACGCTGCATGGCGATTTCTGTCGCGGTTGCCATTGGTGACGAAGTGGCCGATAAGCTGGCAGAGAAACTCACAGCCCGGATTCGTGAGTTACGGGTCGGGCCGGGCTATGGCCAGTCGGTTGAGAACGAAATGGGGCCGCTGATCACAGACGATCACATGAAACGCGTCAGCAGTTATATCGACAAAGGTGAAGCTGAAGGCGCCACTTTACTGGTGGATGGCCGTGATTATCAGGTTCCCGGCTTTGAAAACGGTTATTACGTCGGCGGCACTTTGTTTGATCACGTCACCCCCGGGATGACAATTTACCGCGAAGAAATCTTCGGGCCTGTCCTGTCAATGCTGCGCGCCCAGTCGCTGGATGAAGCCCTGACGCTGATCAATGAACATGAATTCGGGAACGGCACGGCGATTTTCACTGCAGACGGTGAAGCGGCACGCCGGTTCAGCGATCAAGTGGAAGTGGGCATGGTGGGTGTCAACGTGCCGATCCCAGTGCCTATGGCTTTCCATTCTTTTGGTGGCTGGAAGCGTTCCCTGTTCGGGCCGCTGCACATGCACGGCAGCGATGGTGTGCGTTTCTTTACCCGCATGAAAACCATCACCACCCGCTGGCCGAAAAACCAGCAGCAACAGGCTGACTTTGTCATGCCGACCATGAAATAACACCTCAAAAGAGCGGCTTCCCAATGCAGGAAGCCGCCTCAATAATAAGCGGCTTTCCGCCGCGACTCAGTTGGCGAAGTTTTGCAGTAATCACGATAAATCAACCCTACTCACTAACCGAGGTTGAGGGGCGGTCTCTGAACAGGCCCCATGCAGTTCAATTCTGCGCTAGTGATACAATAAATCATGGAGATCTTTCATGGCTGCAATACGGAAGCGATCTAACCGCTACCCCGGCATACGACCTGTGCTGGGCATGCTTGCCTCGCTCGGACTCAGTGCGTCAGTAATGGCGGCACAGGGGCCGGGGCTGGGTAATCTCAACTACAGTACAGGCGAAACTTTCACTCAGGTGTCTTACCCGCTGGTGGATGACACCACCGGATTTCTGCCGCCGGATTACCCCGGCAGAAAGCATTATGGCGTGAATGTCATGACCATGCTCAATGGTTATATGGTGGGTATTTTTGCCCCTGACAGCGGCGGCGGCCCCGGTGGCTGGATTGCGCTGGACGCCTCAGACCCGACCAACCTGTCTTTGGTCAAGACGGTCTATGAACCCGATACCAGTAATCAGTACCGTACCGGTAACGGGCTGCGTACCGCGGAATTTCGCGAGCCGCATTCTTTTGGTCTGAGCGAAGGTAATCTGATTGCCATCCAGACAGGGAAAGGGATTGAAATCTGGGATTGGTCTGATGTCAATAATCCGATTCAGGTCTCTAAGCTGCCCATTTCGGGCGTCAATTTTGGTGACTACAATAACGTGTCCTGGCAGCTGTTCTGGCAGGCCCCTTATTTGTATGTGGCCCGTGGTAATGCCGGGTTAACCATAGTAGATACCAGCAACGTCAGTAACCCTTCGATAGTGAAAACTATTCCAACCTCGCAACTGGGCGGTTTCAATATCGGTCCGGTCTTTGTGGTGGGCAACAAGATGTTCCTGTCGAGCATGGAAACCACCGCCGGTTTTTCTATCCTGAACCTGGATGATCCGGAAACCCCAACGCTGGAGAAAACCCTCAGCTCTCTGCCTGAGAAATATTATGCCTCGTGCTGGGACGGTAAATATGCCTTCTTCGGCGCCCGCTCTACCGCGGACAAGCTGAGAATTTACGATACAACAACAACGCCCATGACACTGGTGCACGATCAGCTGTCCGGGTTTCAGAATCTGTACTGTAACGTGCAGGATCATAAGCTGTTTCTCGGCAACCAGGACGATATCTCAGTCTTGGATGTCAGCAATATCAGCAACATACAGCTATCAGGCAGCGGCTCGCTCAATGCCGCCGGCGGCGATACCGACCATGGTCAGGTGTTCCCGTTCGGCAATATGGTCTGGGTCGGCAATGATCACGGCACCGGCAGCGGTTTAATCGCCCATCAGGCCGGGCCAGACAATACGCCTCCGGCGATTGTTCACAGCAGTCCGGCAATCGATTCAACGCTGCAACCCCGTTCGTCCCGGGTCGGTATTGTCTTTTCCGACAGCCTGCTGATGGAGTCGGTCAACAGCAATACCTTTACCGTGACCAAGCTGGGCAGCAGTACCCCGATCAGCGGGACTTACAGTGTGAACTTAGGGTTTGCCAACTTCACACCGGATAGCCAGTTAGATGCCGACAGCATTTATGTGGTTGAATTAGATGGCATTGAAGATTTTGCCGGTAACCCGCTGCCTGCGACCAGTTACCGTTTCTCCACCGGCTCTGTGGTGGGTCATGATATTACACTTGGCAGCACGGCTCAGGTTACGCTGGGTACGCCCATTTCCTTCTCAGCCTCGGCTTCTCCTTTGCTGGGCGGTAATCTGGAGTATTCCTGGGACTTTGGTGACGGCACACCGCCAACCGCATTTTCCAGCAATGGCTCGGTCAGTCACACTTACAGCTCGCCAAATCACTGGAATGCCATTGTGACTGTACGAGAATCGGGCTCTCTGACCACAAGCAAAACGCAGCAGCATACCGTGTACAACCCATTGACGCTGAACACGCCCACGACGGCCAGCACAATAGTGAAAGATGCCAACCGGGTGTACGCGGTCAATGAGGATAACGGCACCGTCTCGGCGATCAGCCAGGTCTCGCCATTTGGTAAAGTGTGGGAAACCCAGGTCGGCGAGAAACCCCGCACCCTGGCGATTGCCCCTGATGGCAACCTCTGGGTGGCGAATCAGGACAGCGACAATATCAAAGTCTTGTCTGCCACCGGCAGCGTACTGCATACCATAGATCTGCCGCGCGCCAGCCAGCCGCATGGTGTAGTGTTTACACCGGACGGCAGTGCCGCGCTGGTCACTTTGCAGGCAACCGGCGAAGTGGTCAAAATCAACCCGTCAAACCGTACGATTACCGGCACGGTCAGTGTGGGCCAGAGCGCCAGAGGCATCGCCGTCGACAGCGATTCGGCCACCGCACTGGTAACACGTTTTATCTCACCTCAGTCTCATGCTGAAGTCGTGGCTGTGCATATCGGTTCGATGTCAGTGGACTCTGTGGTCAATCTGCAGAAAGACACCACCACTGTGGATGGCGAAGACAGGAGCCGCGGGATCCCGAATTATCTCAATGCGGTTACTATCTCGCCGGATGGTCAGTCGGCTTGGGTCCCGGCGATTAAAGCCAATGTGGATCGCGGTGAATACAATGAAGGTGATCCGAATCAGGCGCTGACCTTTGAAACCACCCTGCGTGCCATTACCTCGCAGATCAACCTCAATACGCTGGCTGAAGTCCCCAGCCTGCAAATGGACATGGACGACAGGGCACAGCCCAAAGCGCTGGTGTTCAGCGAGCTGGGCGATTATGTCTACATTGCGCTGGAAGGGCAAAACAGCGTCGAGGTGCGTGATGCCTATTCCCGTGAGCGGGCCAGTGAAATTGCAGATTCAGGTAAAGCCCCGCGAGGACTGGTGAAAGCCGGTAACTTGTTGTTTGTGCATAACTTCCTGTCGCGCACCATCTCGGTTCATGACCTGTCGCCGTTTGAAAATCAGGGCGAAGCCATTGCCAAGCTGGCGGATATTGCGCTGGTGGCAAATGAAACCATGCATCCGCGCGTTCTGGCCGGTAAGCAGATTTTCTACAACGCCAGCGATGCGCGCATGACCAGGGATGGCTATATCTCGTGTGCCGGCTGCCATACAGACGGCGACAGTGATAACCGTGTCTGGGACTTTACCGATCGCGGTGAAGGGCTGCGCAATACCATTTCATTGCTCGGCCGAGTCGGCATGGGGAATGGCCGGGTTCACTGGACAGCCAACTTCGATGAAATTCATGATTTTGAAAACGATATTCGTCTGGCGTTTCAGGGCGTGGGTTTTCTCGATGATGCGATCTTTGCGCTGACCTCGGATCCACTGGGCGCGAACAAAGCAGGCTACAGTGTCGATCTCGACAATCTGGCGTTTTACGTCAGCAGTCTGAATGCGTATCCACGCAGCCCGTACCGCAATCAGGACGGCAGTCTGACCGCGGCCGCATCGACAGGTAAGACGCTGTTTACCCAAAAAGGCTGCGACACCTGTCACAGCGGGGATTTCTATACCGATAATCAACGCCATGATGTCGGCACCATTCAGGCCTCGTCCGGTCAGGGCAGCGGTAATCCGCTTGGCGGCGTCGGTTTTGATACGCCAACCCTGATTGGCATCTGGTCAACGCCACCGTATTTCCATAACGGACAGGCCGCGACGCTCAATGATGTGCTGCAAACCGGTTCCCAGCACAGCGTCAGCAGTGCCAGCGAACGGGCAGCGCTGGTCGCTTATCTGGAGCAGATTGAGTACGAAGGACCGGAGATCGTAGTGCCTGAGCCACCGGCAGAAGCCACAGTGGTGTACCTGAGTGATATGGCAGAAGTGTCATCCAGCAATGGCTGGGGGCCGTTTGAAAAAGACGCCAGTAATGGCGAAGCCGCATCGGATGACGGCGGCACCATCTCAATTGGTGGCACCCAGTATCAGAAAGGTTTGGGTGTGCATGCCGAATCTGAAGTGGTGTACGACATCAGCGGTGGTGATTATACCCAGTTCCGCGCTTTTGTTGGTGTCGATGACGAAGTCGGCGGCAGCGGCAGCGTGGTGTTCGAAGTCTGGGTCGATGGTGTACTGAGTTATCAGAGCGGCACGCTGACCGGTTCAGACACTGCCCAGTATGTCTCCATCAACCTGAGCTCGGATAATTATGAGCTGAAACTGGTGGTGACGGGGGCCGGTAACGGCGTCGGCAGTGACCACGCGAGCTGGGGCGATGCCAAACTGCTGCAGTCTTCCGGGCAGAGTCAGTACAGCTATCTCAGTGACATGACCGAAACCGGCACGGTAATCAATGGCTGGGGCCCGCTGGAAAAAGACACCAGCAATGGCGAAGAGCTGGCCAATGACGGCAGTCCGATCACCATTGGCGGTGCGGTCTACAGCAAAGGGCTTGGTGTGCATGCGGATTCAAGCGTCACTTATACCCTGGTGGCCGGTGAGTATGACCAGTTCCAGGCGGTGATTGGTGTGGATGATGAAGTCGGCAATAACGGCAGTGTGGTGTTTGAAGTCTGGCTCAACGGCAGTCTGGCCTATCAGAGTGTCACGCTGACCGGCAGCCAGGGACCGGTGAATGTGAATCTGCCGATCCCGTCCAATGTCACTGAGCTGAAATTGGTCGTCGGCACCGCGGGTGATGGCGATGGCTATGACCATGCGGATTGGGCTGATGCGCGGTTGAGGTACGCGAACTAGCGACATTTCTTTTGGGGAGGTGGACTGGCTGACCGCCCGTTTTGCCCGGACTCTGTAGTGAGTTCGGGCATTTTTTATTTGCCGTAAATGCAACAATCCGTCATTCCCGCGCAGGCGGGAATCCAGACAGCGAGTGTATTTCTAAAGATTGTGCGGGTATGTCGCGCTTGGGTTCAGTGGTAATCTCAGCATTTTCGGATGCGCGCCAGACACTCTTTGCTGGCCCAAAGAGTGCCCAGAAATGCCTGTTTGTTCGTTGGTGTTGTCCGGGTCGGTTGTAGGCGCTCCCGGCGCCGACAACCTAAAAATTCGTCCTGAATTTTTCCCTGGGGGAGTGGTTTTCTTGTGATTTTTTGGGTTGCTGTGGCTGGCGGTTTGTGTGAGGCATGAAGGTATGTCGCGCTTGGGTTCAGTGGCAATCTCAGCATTTTCGGATGCGCGCCAGACACTCTTTGCTGGCCCAAAGAGTGCCCAGAAATGCCTGCTTGTTCTCTGGTGTTGTCCGGGCATTTTTTATTTGCCCGGCGAAGCGGGCAAACCCTTCAGGCTGAGTTAAACCCGACGAGCGTAATTTCAGGTCGCTCGTCTGCGGTGAAGACATTGAAAATCAAGGCCGTTGTACTGATTTGTTGCCTGAAATCACACTGTGGTTCATTCAATACAGCAACCCTGAAATCGTGTTCTAGTCTTGGAAACGAGAGGTTCAGGGGGTTCTTGATGGAGCACTTTGGCGGTAGCGTGGTTTTGGGAAATTCTGAGGTTTTTTCGGGTATGTCGCGCTTGGGTTTAGTGGCAATCTCACCATTCCCGAATGCGCGCCAGACACTCTTTGCTGGCCCAAAGAGTGCCCAGAAATGCCTTTTGATTCTTTGGTGTTGTCCGGGTCGGTTGTAGGCGCTCCCGGCGCCGACAACCTAAAAATTCGTCCTGAATTTTTCCCTGGGGGAGTGACATTGTTTGGGGGGGCAACTCGTTATTGCCCCAAAACGTGTTTAACCAGTATTTCACTATCTGTGAAAAGGTGAGTTTTACCTTACAAAAACTAATATTTTAATATCCAATCATTCATCTAATTATGCTACCAATTGCTTTATTCCTGAGCATTAATCACTCGCTCTTTAGTGAGACCAAAGTCAAGTATCTTTGTATGTACTTTGTAGTACATTACGCCTTAGAAGATAGACAGAGCTGCTGTGTTACGTGCCGAAGAAATGGAAAGCAGCTTAAAAGTGTCTACTGAGATGGTAGCGATTCGGTCTCTTAGTCAAACCACTAAAACAGCAACAATATGATCAAAAAGAAAGCGCCACAATAACTCGGTGAATCCAAAATAAGCTAGGGAACATAGCAATGAAAATTGTCCATATAGACATCCAAAACTTTCGAAAGTTAAAGAGCTGCCGTATAGAACTTGCTGAAACTAGTACAATTTTTGTTGGCGCGAATAACAGTGGTAAAACATCAGCGATGGATGCGCTGATCATGTTTTTGAAAAAAGCAAAGCGAAAAGAGATATCGACAACAGATATTACCCTATCAAACTGGGCTGGCATCGAAAAAATAGGTACCGACTGGCTTACTCTCGGTGAGGATCAGCAACTGGACTTAACCTTGGACAGTTGGCGCGAGCAATTACCGTCAATTGATGTTTGGTTAGAAGTAGATGAGTCAAAGCTCCATTATGTCAGGCACCTTTTGCCAACTCTAGATTGGGACGGAGGCTTGCTCGGTGCTAGGTTGATTCTAGAGCCAAGGGATCCCGAAGAATTATATAAAGCCTATTCTTCCGCACGCTCCGCAGCGACAAAGACCATGGCCTGCCGTCAATCAGGAAGTGACGATAACAGTTCATCTTCTCTAGCATTGTGGCCAACATCAATGCGGGATTTTTTGGATAGAAAGCTCCAGAGTTACTTCACAATCAATGCCTACGTATTGGATCCAGAGTTGGCCAATAATACACCATCGCAACCCATCACTGAGTACATGGAGGCAATGGAAGGCGACCCGTTTGATGGTTTATTTAAAATTGACATTATCAACGCACAACGTGGTTTTTCCGATCCGAACTCAGGTGAAGGAGCTGCAAACAGTGATCGACGTCTATCCGCTCAACTGAGAAGCTATTTTGACAAGCACCTCAATCCAAATGAGCTACCTGAAGCAAGTGACCTAGATGCGCTCGAAGCGATGGAGGCAGCCAGAAGTGCATTCGACGAAAAGTTGAAGAGCAGTTTCAGCAACGCGATAGGTGAACTGGAGGGTCTTAACTACCCTGGTTTTAGTGATCCCCAAATTCTGCTCTCAAGCAAAGTAAATCCTCTAGAAGGGTTGAATCACGACTCAGCAGTTCAGTTCAATGTTCTGCGTACTGATACTCCCTCTACAGCCGGATTTTGCCTGCCGGAAAAATATAATGGACTCGGTTACCAAAACCTTATTTCAATGATTTTTAATCTGATCCGCTTCCGTGATGAATGGATGCGAGTTGGCAAGGCAGGAAAGCGTGAAGAAAACAGCAGTAAACCCATAGAGCCTCTTCACCTAATGCTGATTGAAGAACCTGAAGCTCATTTGCACGCACAAGTGCAACAGGTCTTCATCAAGAAGGCATATAGCGTTCTAAGGGCTCACACAGATCTTGGGAACAAGGAGCAGTTCTCTACTCAGATGCTTGTAAGCACGCACTCGAGTCATATTACTCACGAAGTGGACTTCACTGGCTTACGCTATTTCCGCAGAAAACAAGTTTCAGCTGTTCAGGAAGTCCCGTATGCCTGCGTTGTAAATATGTCGGCGGTATTTGGACTTGAGCCCAGACGTCGTCCAAAAGGGCAAGATCCTGAAGAACAAAAAAGAATCGAAACTGCGCAGTTCGCAACTCGTTACCTGAGAACAACACACTGCGACCTTTTTTTCGCAGATGCAGCAATCCTGATAGAAGGTCCTGCGGAGCGAATGCTGGTACCTCACTTTATAAGACATCACCATCCTGAACTGGATAGAAGCTATATCTCACTCCTAGAAATTGGTGGCAGTCATGCACACCGTTTGCGTCCGCTAATTGAAGCCTTGGGCATACCAACTCTGATCATTACCGACTTAGATTCTCTGGAAAAGAAAGTTACTGAAGGAAAAAATGCTGATGATGAACCCAAGTTCAAGACAAATAAAGTGAGACCCCAAAAAGGTCAAAATCAACTAACTGGAAATGACACATTGAAGACTTGGGCTCCAGGTAAAACTGATTTGGATGGAGTCATCGAGGCTTCTCCAGAGGAGAAAACAACAAGTTGTGGAAAGGTTAGAGTAGCTTATCCATCACTTACTAAGGTTGCTTTCGCTTCAGGTGATGAACAATCAGCAAACCCTGAAATAGTTATCCCTTATACATTTGAAGATGCTTTGGTCTTAGCCAATATTCCGCTCTTCAAGAATATGTTTGGTCAAACAGGCCTCACGAAAAAAATGGCTGCTTCAACTCAAGTGGCAACTATTGAAGACGCCTGTGACGCTATGTTTGAAGCGTTAAATAAAAGTGCAAAAAAAGCAGAGATGGCACTAGATCTTCTTTATTTGACAGATCCTCTAACCCTTAAGCCACCGCTTTACATACAAGAGGGCTTAGATTGGCTTAAAGGTACACTTGAGGAGTTAGCTCATCAACCTCAATCAGAGAAACCTCAATTAGCAAAAATTTTGGCGGCTGAGGACGTTGAAGCATGAAAAATACCCATCATACTGTTTCTGTTGATGACGAGATCTTCAGCTGCCTTGACCTTGACGCCCCTAAAAGCTTTTTTTTGTTTGCCGGTGCGGGATCTGGAAAAACACGCTCATTGGTTGAAGTACTCAAGCGATTTCGGGAATATAACGTACATCGCTTACAAGCGAATGCTCAGCAAGTAGCGATCATTACTTACACCAATGCAGCATGTGACGAAATAAAGCGTCGTTTGGACTTTGATCCAAGCTTTAGCGTTTCAACAATTCACAGCTTTGTTTGGGAACTTATCAAACCCCACCAAAACGACATCAAAGAAATACTCAGAGTTAGCCTTCAAACCGAGATTGAAAAACTTGATGATGCTCAGCGTAGAGGGCGTGTAGGAACAAAGGCAGCAGAAGACAGGCCTCGTCAGATCGCGTCAAAACAAAAGCGGCTTGACTCGCTTGATACAATTCGAAAGTTTTCATACAACCCCAATGGGGAAAATACGAGTAGAGGGTCTCTAAACCACGCTGAAGTAATCGGTATTGCTGTCGAACTCCTGAAAAACAAACCTCTTTTGCAACAAATCCTTATTCGCAAGTTTCCAGTGCTGCTCGTAGACGAAAGCCAGGACACCAAGAAAGATCTGATTGAAGTCCTATTTGTTGTTCAAGCGTCTAATAAAGAGCAGTTTTCAATGGGTCTATTTGGTGACGTCATGCAACGGATCTACTTCGATGGTAAAGAGCATTTAGGTCAAGACTTACCTGATGACTGGTTGAAACCAAAAAAAGAATACAACTACCGCTGTCCGCGACGGGTTGTGAGGCTTATCAATAAGATCCGTGAGGATGTTGACCAAAACGTTCAACTGCCAGTTAAAGATAAAGAAGGTATTGTTCGCCTTTTTATCGCAGATTCTCGAGTCGAAATTAATAAGGCTGAGTTTGAGTACTCAGTTTGCCAAGAAATGGCAAAAATTACCGAAGACATACTGTGGATAGAGGATAGAAAAACGCTTACTTTAGAGCACCACATGGCAGCGATTCGTGGAGGTTTTTCAAGTTTCTTTGAGCCACTGTATAGAGTTGAGAAGTTAAAAACGAGCTTGCTTGACGGCACACATGCCTGTATTACTCTGTTTTCAGAACGAGTATTACCACTGATCAATAGCTTGGAGGCAGGGAATCATTTTGCTATTAGTCGAATTGTAAACAAATATTCACCACTTATTTCGCCTGAACACCTACAAGCAAGTAGAAGTCCTCGAGAAGAGTTTACTAAAGCTAAGCAGGCTGTTGACTCTCTCTATGCTTTGTGGAGCGGAGCTTCAGATCCCTGCCTACATAGTATACTTAAGGAAGTTCATCGTAGTGGGCTTTTCCCTTTACCAGAGATTTTAGCTGTGATCGCAGCCAGAAAGGAGGAAAAGGAGTATCAAGAGTCTGATGCCGAGAATGACCTTAACCCAACGATTGAAGCATGGGACAACGCACTTAAAGCGAAGTTCAGTGAATTAAAAGAATATGTCCAATACATTTCAGACGAATCAGAATTCGGCACACATCAAGGGATAAAGGGGCTTGAATTTCCTCGTGTTATGGTCATTCTAGATGATAAAGAGGCTCGTGGTACTACATTCAGTTATGACAAGCTTTTTGGAGCTAAGCCTCTTACATCAAATGATCTCCGGAATCAAAAAGAGGGCAGAGACACAGGTATCGATCGTACCAAAAGGCTCTTTTATGTAACTTGCAGCCGGGCTCAAGAGAGCTTAGCGATTATTGCTTACACAGATAATCCCGACGAAGTAACTAAAACAGCTCTCCAGCAAGGATGGTTTGACGAGGGGGAGATTATTCCAACTTCAGCAACCGTGTTACCTGATTAGAGGTTTACATCGACTCCCTTTAAACAGGTGACCCAGTATTCATTAGTTATTATTGATTTACTTCTCTAGTAACAAACTATGCTAACTGAGTTTTGTCCAAAAACGAGTTTCGAAACCAAAGCTACACACTTCCCCAGGGAAAAATTCATGGATGAATTTTTAGGTTGTTGGCGCTGGGAGCGCCTACAATCGGCCCGGACAACAGCAACGAACAAACAGGCATTTCTGGGCACTCTTTGTGCCCGCAAAGAGTGTCTGGCGCGCGCCACACCATGGTGAGGGGGCACTGAACTCAAGCGCGACATACCTTCATGTCTTACTTTAAGCACCAACCACAGTCCCCAAAAATCACAAAAAACCGCATCCCCAGGGAAAAATTCATGGACGAATTTTTAGGTTGTCGGCGCCGGGAGCGCCTACAACCGGCCCGGACCACACCAGCGAACAAGCAGGCATTTCTGGGCATTCTTTGGGCCAGCAAAGAGTGTCTGGCGCGCGCCACACCATGGCGAGGGAAGCACTGAACTCAAGCGCGACATACCTTCATGCCTCACAAAAACTTCCAACCACAGCACCCCAAAATCACAAAAAACCACATTCCCAGGGAAAAATTCATGGACGAATTTTTAGGTTGTCGGCGCAGGGAGCGCCTACAACCGCCCCGGACAACATCAAAGAACAAGTAGGCATTTCTGGGCACTCTTTGTGCCAGCAAAGAGTGTCTGGCGCGCGTCACACCATGGCGAGGGAAGCACTGAACCCAAGCGCGACATACCAGACAGACTTTAAAGAGAACACACCCCACTTCGCTCACCTTATATTGATCAGCCAGAATGATCCGTATAACCTGACCTGAAACAACACTATATGAATAAACATGACCACTATTAAGCCCATTACCCGAAAAGAAAAAGGCTCGACGATTGAGCGTGTCTTACGGATTTTATCCTTTATCTCCGAGCACGAAGGTCAGTACGATCAGAATGAACTGGCTGAGGCGATGGATCTCCCCAAGCCAGCTACTGCAAAACTCCTTGTGCAGTTGAAAGAGCTCGGCATTCTGCGCGAGAACATGCTGAGAAAAGTGATTGCCGGCCCTGAATTCCGCCAGATGGCGCTGGCCGTGCTGCGCAATAAGGTCTTTGAATCGCAGCGCCTGACGGTACTGGAAAGACTGTCGGCGCAAATTGGTGAAACCTGTGGCATCTCTGTGCCGAACGGCATCGAAATGCTGTACTTTGAGCGGGTTCAGACCAACTGGCCTTTGCAGATCAGCCTGCCGGTTGGCAGCTCAGTGCCGCTGGCCGCGACGGCGTCAGGCAAACTGTATCTGGCGACTTTGCCGGACGGCGTGCGCCGGGTGATTCTGGATAATATTGCGCTGGAAGTCTTCACCGAGCATACCCTGATAGACAAGGCAAAACTGGAGCAGGAGCTGACCGCTATCCGTGAACTGGGTTATGGCCGCGATAATGGTGAATTCATTGATGGTATGGCCGCGGTTTCCGTGCCGATAGCCCGTGATGGTTTGCTGCTGGGTTTTCTGTTCTGTCACAGCCCTGTGGTTCGTCATCCGTTGCTTGATCTGGAAACTTTTGTGCCGCTGATGCAAGAAGCCGCGGATGAAATTATGGCAATGATGCTGAGCTGAGATTAGCTGGCAACAGCAAAGGGCCGTGTTTATGTCAGTTCTTGAATATAGCCCTGAAGCTGATCCCGGGTACGTTCGAGATCGGGCAGATAAGTCAGTAACTGATCCAGAGATTTGCGTGTTTTCGGGCAGTGGCAAAACAGGGATGCTAGAAATTTGCCGTCGGAAGATTTGACCGGAATAGCCACAGCGACCAGCCCGTCGATGAATTCTTCGTTATCCACACTCACCTGACGTCCGCGGATGATCTTTAATTCCTGCTCCAGCGTATCAGGGTCGGTATGGGTATTTTTGGCCAGTTTGGTCATATCCAGCTGGCCTATGATCCGCTCCCGCTGCGTCTTGGGCAGGGAGCTCAGAAACAACTTGCCGCTGGCGGTTGCCCAGACCGGGGTTTTCATCCCTATGGGTAAGACAATCTGAAGCGGCCAGTTGGTCTGAATCCGTTCGTGGTACACCATTTCATTGCCGTCCGGAATTGCAATCCCACAGGTTTCTTTCACCCGTCGCGACAATCCGTGCAATATCGCCTGAAGTTGTGCTTTTCGCTCGTTATTGCTGTTCAGGTTGAGGGCAATACGTTTGAGCTCAGCACCGGGGTAAACGTTGCCGCGTTCGTCGGTAGTCAGAAACTGTTCTTCGTCCAGTTGCTGAACCAGGCGATGATAGGTCGGTTTTGGGATCTCAGAATGAAAAATCAGATCCGGCAGCGGAACCGGCTGTTCCTGTCTGGCGCTTTGGGTGATGATTTCCACAATGCGACTGACGGCGTTGGCTTTGTTTTCCATAGCTGAATCCTGCAATTCCTGTTGTCCGGCGATTATAGCGGGTATACCTATTGCCTAAAAGGTTGATGTGGAAACGATTCGCAGAAAATACTCTCGGTATTTCCCTCAAACAGCGATGGCATGACAAAGGTACGCCCAGAGAGTGGCAACTCACTGCGTTCTTGCTCCGACATGCCATACCAGCCCGTGGTAACAAACAAAATGTCGAGTTTGTCGCCGCCAAAGGTACATCGGGTTGCATGCTTTACCGGCAGCTCTTCGAGATGAATACATTTGCCTTCCGGGTTGTATATGCTGACAGCGCCTTTATTCCAGTGGCACACATAGAGATTTCCCAGCGCGTCGGTTGTCAGCCCATCGGGTAAGCCTTCTTGCTCCGGCAACTGAATAAAGACACGTTTATTGAGGACGGCAGTCCAGTCATCATTCATTTGCAGCTCGATAACCTGACCCCGGAACATATTGGCTACGTAGGCGCGCTTTAGCCTGGCGTTAAACGCAATACCATTGGCAACAGCATATCCGCTATCAAGCTGACTGATGGTGTGGGTGTCAGCCCGGTAGCGGTACAGACAGCCATCGGCTTGCTCCAGGTGGCTTTCATTCATGGAGCCAAACCAGAGATCGCCACTCGGGCAATTCACCGCATCATTCAGTCGTATTCCGGCCAGCCCTTCGGTTGGGTCGGCGATAAACTCAAAGCCGCTGAAATCCGCATGGCAGCGATACAACCCCGTTTTTGTCGCGGCGAGCCAGCCAGAGCTGGCAGGCGCAATGGCCGTGACCGCGACCGGTACGTCGGTGGCGCTATGGGTTTTTGTTTTCAGAGAATACTGGTGGATGCAGTTGTGCTCAGTATCGACCCAGAACAGGGTCTGCGCTGAGGCCAGCCAGATCGGCGACTCGCCAATTTCGCACGTGATATCAGTCAGGGGTTGAGCCAAGGGGTTGTTCATAATTAATGTCCATATAATGATATTTAAAGTATCAATATAGATTAATTATGGAAAGGGTGAGCTGGCGGTGTGTAAAAAAACAAACCCTGCTCACAGAGCAGGGTTCAGGTCGTCTTTTCGCGTGTGAAGGGTTTACCAGCGGTAATTCAGTGTGGCTATCACACTGCGTTCTTCACCGTAGTAACAGTAGTAGTCACAGCTCGACACATAGGTTTCGTCAAACAGGTTGTTGACGTTCAGCTGAGCCTGCCATTGGTTGTTGATGTTGTAACGGGCAACGGCATCCACCAGTGTGTATGACGGTACAGTACGGCTACTGCTGGCCGGGTTATCGACGGTTTCACCGTTATAACGAACGCCACCGCCCAGAGTTAGTCCCTGTAACAGCTCTGTGGTGAAGTCATAGTCCAGCCAGGCTGATGCGGCGTGACGCGGTATCAGAGCGGCTCGCTGTTCTTTGCCTTTACCATAGGTTTCGTCTGTACGTGCATCGGTATAGGTGTAGCTGGCGGTGAGTTTCAGATTGTCAGTCAGGTAACCGATACCTTCCACTTCCACACCCTGCGAGGTAGCCTCACCGGTTTGGGTTTTTACATAGGTAGCCGGGTTTGTCACCAGCGCGTTTTTCTGTGTGATATCAAATAATGCAAGGTTCAGATAACCATCAATAAATTCTGGGGTGTATTTCACACCAACTTCTGTTTGCTGACCTTCAAGCGGTTTGTACAGTTTACCTGTTGCGGGATCCACAGTGGTCAGTACTTCAAACGACTCAGAGTAACTTGCGTAAGGCGCGAATCCATTGCTGGCCAGATACATCAGGCCGCCGTTCAGAGAGAGCTGGCTATCATCACGTTTCTCTTTGACTTCAGATGTTTTGTTGTTGTTCTTGGTTTTTACGTAGTCATAACGCCCACCAAGTAACATAACCCATTGGCCGTCAAGTTTGACCTGATGCTGCGCGTAAAGACCCACTTGATCTTTCCCGATGGTGCGCGAGGTGAGTGTACTTGGATCAACGGGTGTGAAATTACCCGGTGTGTGATTGAAAATATCAATCGGACCACCAAAGGCGTAATCGTCTTTTTCTTTACCTTCGTTTTTATGGGTTTGGAGATCCAGGCCCAGCAACAGTGTTTGTTCGGTACGGTCGGTGTAGAAGCGGCCGACAGTTTGTGTATCCAGGCTGTAGCTGTCAACAGAACCATCACGGTAGACCAAGCCTCGGTTATAAACGTTCGGGTCTATGATATTTCCACCCGAGTCAACTGCAGGTGCTGAGAAGACATAAGAACTACGAAGCAGCATATCAATATGCCCGTAATTGGCATTTTGTTTCAGCGTCCAGGTATCGTTAAACTCGTGTTCAAGTGCGTACCCAAGCGAGAACTGCGTTTTCTCATTGATGTCGTAACCTGGCTCACCCAAGTTCGTGCTTGGATCCAGTTTGCCTTGCGGAGTGTCGATCAAGCTGCTATTAGCAGGGAAAAAGCCGTTTGTTGGCACACCTTCATCGTCAATAATACTGGCCAATAAGGTCAGCGTAGTGCGATCTGATAAATCCAGCGCTAAGCTGGGTGCCAGATAGTATCGCTGATTATAGGTACCATCCAGTACACCATCCCGTTCGTTAGCCATGGCAACAATCCGGTAACGCGCATCACCGTTTTCATTGGCATAGTCTGAAATATCGATACCGATTTGTTTGTGTGAGCGATTGCCCACCTGCAGGTCGATTTCGCCTTGCGGTGTATCGGTCGGACGCTTGCTGACTGCACTGATAACGCCACCCGGAGGCGCCTCACCGTACAGAATAGAAGCCGGGCCTTTCAATACCTCGACACGCTCTATGCCGAAAGGTTCGAGCATCCAGCCATAATAACCATCTTTAAATAAACGGTTACCGTCCAGATAGGTGGCAGCATCAAAGCCACGAACTTTAATCCAGTCTGTGTCGTTGTCCGCGCCATAGGGCTGCGAAGTCACACCGGCTCGGTAACGCAGGGCTTCGTCAACTTTCTGAACCTGACGAATTTCCAGCTCTTCACGATCAACAACTGAAGCAGAACGAGGCGTTTCTTCTAAAGGTGTTTCCACTTTCAGTGCTGACGCAGTCACAACGATAGTCTCTGGCTCAACATCCTGTACGCTGTTCGTTGCTTCATCTGCGAATGCAGGCAATGCGATAGCGAATAAGGAAATCGGCAGAATGTTTTTGTGGCAGATTTTTCTGATTGCCAGCCCAAGCGTACTTAGACTCGGCTTGAATAATTGTGTCATAACGCGGATACCCAAACGAATGTAAAACAGATTCGAAGTAATAATTATTGTTATTTGCAATTATACTGACTGATCGTCCAGATTGTGTGACTTTTGTCACCTTTTTAAAGTGGTGTGGCGCTTTGTGAGAATAAAAAATCACTTAATGTCATATTTTTTCTACAAAGTACTGGACTTGATGCATAGTAATGTTTATGGGGGTGTTGGCGAGATACTTAGGGCTATTAAACGACATAATTATTCAATTTGTTTAATAAGATGTGCTTTTTTGAGGTGTTTACCACACGTAATGCTGAAAAAATTCATACTTTGATGACAAAGTGTTCACAATTCACATCGCTATCATTATATTGGTCCAACATACGAAGTAAACGGACTTGTCAGTTATGAATTTATCTATTGCAAGGAAGCTCAGAGTTAGCTTTTTCTTGTTGACTGCGTTGTTTTTAGCCGCCGCAATCATTCTTTATATCCAGATCAGTAAAGTGGAAAGTCATGCTTATTCACTATTGAGTGTGGATATTCCCACTGTGGATGCCAGTCGATCCATACAGCAAAACGCCGAATTTTCATTATCCAGCCTCCGGGCTTATATGCTGGCGGCAGATGAAGCGCGCCAGGAAAGGTACCGTCAACAACTTGACGATGCGTTTACCAAGGTTGATGAAGAAGTCGCCCGTTTACAAAACCATCTGAGTGAAGCGCAGTTTAAGTTAGTGAAAGCTGACTGGGAAGCACTGAAAGCCAGTGAAAAAGCGGTGGCCGCTATGAGCCACACGCCGGAGAACCTGCCCGCGCATACGTTATTGCAATCAGAAGCGGCGCCGCTGGCTGAAGTTGCTTTAGACCAGCTGCAGGGCATGCTTAACGAAGAAGAAAGTAACCCTGTGGGCGACGATCGTAAGCGCCTGATGAAGTTGCTGACGGATGCTTATTCATCGTTATCCAACGGCCTGGGCGAATTGCGGGCATTTTTGATCAGCGCTAATCAGGACAATCTGGACAAGTTCGAAGAGTACCTGCGGCATAATAACCGGGCGGTGTCTGAAATTAACCGCAAGCAGGACAGCCTGAGTGACAGCCAGAAAAGTCTCTGGTCGCTGTTTAAAGAAATGCAGGATATGTATTTGCCAATGGCGACAGATGTTGTCATGCACCGTCAGGCACAGGACTGGAATAAAGCCACTTACCTGATGGAAACAGAAACCTTGCTTGCAGTCGAACAACTGACGCAAACCATTGAAACTGTGGTTAGCGAACAGCAGGTGATTGCTGCAGAAAGTGGAGATGCCATTAGCAGCAGCGTGCAGAAAGTGGTGGCTCTGCTGATTGCCACCAGTGTGATTGCCAGTTTATGTTCTTTGTTTATCGCAACCTGGCTGGGGCGGGATATCGGTTCGCGTTTAAGCCGTGTGGTAACTCGTGCTGAAGAAATATCGCACGGTAATTTCTCAGGTACAGCGCTGGCAAATAAAGGTTCTGATGAAATTGCGGCACTGATCGATGCGGTGAACCGTATGTCCGTCGCTTTGTCTGGCTTAGTCACCGGGGTGTCGACCAAAGCGCAC
Source organism: Photobacterium sp. WH24 (assembly GCF_019204055.1). NCBI lineage: Bacteria > Pseudomonadati > Pseudomonadota > Gammaproteobacteria > Vibrionales > Vibrionaceae > Photobacterium > Photobacterium sp. WH24. The sequence continues at coordinate 39,310 of NZ_JAGSOZ010000020.1, forward strand.
GCGGTGAATGCCAGCATGGATCAGCTGCTTGCCACCAATGCTGACACGGCAGGTGAAGTGAACGATCAGGCGTCGCGGATCAACTCTGTGGCGACAGCAATAGAAGAAATGTCCGCTACGGCCCATGAAACGGCACAAAATACCCAGGCGGCATCTGACGATCTTGCCCACTCGGCTTCCCTGTTGGTGAATGGCGAGCAGGCGTTGGATCAGAACCAGCAGACAGTGACAGAGCTGAATACGCTGGTAGCGCAGGCCAGTGACATGGTTCAGCAACTCAGGGCTGACAGTGATCGTATCGAACATGTCACGGAAGTGATTCAGGGGGTAGCAGAGCAGACTAATCTGCTGGCGTTAAATGCGGCGATAGAAGCGGCCCGTGCCGGCGATTTAGGCCGCGGTTTTGCGGTTGTTGCTGATGAAGTCCGCCTGCTGGCTCAGCGCACAACTGAATCTACGACAGAGATCAACGCCATTGTTGAAGCACTTCAGGCGTCCACACATCAGGTCGTGCAGGTTATCGAACAGAGCCAGTCTCTGGTTCAGGTAGGTACAGAGCATACTGCGACGGCCAATGAGATGCTCAAAGATACGGTTCGCTACATGGAGGTGGTGTCGCAGAAAGTGAGTGATATTGCGGTTGCGACAGAACAACAGTCGAATGTGTCGCAGTCTGTTGCTGAGCTGGTGCACCAGCTGTCATCTTCTGCCGACGATGTGTCCGGCAATTGCGACAATGCCAACCAAACTTCTCAGTCCATTAAATCCCAGGTGGATGAATTAAACAGTGCAATGAAGAAATTTGTCGTCTAGCGATTGTCACTGTCTCGAAAGTAAAACCCGGTAAAAGCCGGGTTTTTTTGTGTCTTATAAATCAATGGCTTGACGCCGTTCTCTGCCAAGGGGAGTCCATCGGGGCTGTCGTCGCCAATTCACGACGAGCACACAAACCATGCCTTGGCGCTTGCCGTAATATAGGCTTCTTCATGCCAGTCTAAGCGCTCTAAGGTTGGCGCTGTCCGAATATCACCTTTGTATTTTTCGGTGACTAATACCCTCACTCTGCCATCGGTGGCATTTCGGACAGTACCTCGGTAGGTGTAACCCAGAGTGCTGTTGCGCGGCCTTTCATACAGACAGACATTTTCGCCGACACTGGTATAAATGTGTTCGCTTTCTTCTGTCCAGGCGCCATTCGCAGCCGGTGCTCTGGTTGGCTCAATCAGCGCGGTTGCTGCTGCGGGTGCATCCAGCAGCCTGCGTTCAGCCGTGTAAGGCAGGTAGCCCAGTACAATGGCCGAGCTGTACCATTCATCGTCCGGTGCGCCATCATTTTCGATCACTTTCAGCGTCACGAATGGGCCGTCGAGACAAAGATCTGCCCATTGATCCGTACCGCTGATACTGGCTGAGAAGAAAGGGTATTCCTCGGCTGTGTTGGTGTTTACTACGCACCAGGTGCCTGTCTCCTGGTGATTGAGCTGGCCATTGTTGAGGTCACAAACTTGCCTGGCCAGATTCTGAAACTGCGCGATATCTTCCGCGGCCTGCTCCGGGCCGTTACTGCAATAACGGTAGGTATAAGAGTAGGCGCTTTTGGGGTAATACTGCCCTTTGTCAACCACGGCACCGTTGGAGCGAACCTCATTTTCGTCAATAAATTCCTGGGCGGTGTCATACATACTGTAGTCACTGCTGAATCCCAGCGAGGATAAACTGCTGCATCCCGACAGCCAGAACAGGCCTGTAAAAGCCAGACACGCGCGAGAAAAGTGCTTTTGCATATCATCAACACCTATTACCCAAACACATAATTTTTATGAAGTTAAGTATAGGTAAGTACTCGAAAAAGTGAAGGAATACAGAGGCTAACAATGACGCGGTATCTTTAATAAGAAAGATACTGCGTCATTTATCACGTTATATATGCGGAAAGGGTTATTTTGCCAGTGCCTGATTCAGCCACTGGTCGAAGTGAGATTTTGGCAGTGCGCCATTGATGGTATCGACCAGCTTGCCCTGTCTGAAGACCATAATGGTAGGAATACTGCGGATACGGTATTGCGCCGCCAGCGCCTGCTGAGCTTCGGTATCAATTTTTACGAAGCGCACCTGTCCGGCTCTCTCAGCTGCGACATCTTCGAAAACAGGGGCAAAACCCACGCAAGGGTTGCACCAGGGTGCCCAGAAGTCGACCACAACGGCTTGTTCACTTTGCAGCACAGCCTGGAAGTTATCTGTGGTGCCTTCTAATGGTTTTCCGTCGAGCAGTGCTTCTTTACATGCACCACATACGGCTTTGTCATTAATACGTTCAACGGGAATACGGTTCAGGCCCTGGCAATGCGGGCATCGGGTAGTGATAGTCGACATAATCAATTTCCATCTGTCTCAATATGGGCTCAATGTACTGATTTTATGTCGCTCAGAAAAGAGGGGATCGGGCAATTAATGCAATAGAAAAAAACGATGATGAGGTGGTGACAATTCATGGCTAATGCAAGAGAGCACATTAGCCATGACGAGATCGGTAGAGTTCACTGTGGGTTTTCAGTGGAGTAAACCCAGCTCTTTGGCTTCCTCAATGGTTAATCCGCATTCACGGATGTCACGCAGCATTTCGATACGGCGGCGTGCAGCAGCTTGTTGACGTTTATTAGCAGAGACTTTAGCAGATGATGCTGTTTCGTCTTGCTGATCCCACTTGTTAGCGGCATCAGCCATTTCCAGATATTCAAGTGAGTTGATAGACACAATTACCTCCTGAAAGCACTATGCGTCGAGATCAGGCATATCTTTATCAGAGCTTTCAGACAGCGTCAAAGCAAAGAAATCGTGCTTTGTGACCAATGGCGTATTTGTGAGATGAAGTCGCTGGCGGGATAAAATTCTACTTTGACACAAACCGTTTTCAGAGTATCTTTCGCCGTTCCAGCCTGAGAAAATGCGGGCTGAATAATGCGCCATCCAAGTGCTAAAAAGCCAGTCCGAAGACTGGCTTTTGCATTTCTCAGGCCGCAATAATCAACGCAGTTGGTCAACGACCACACGTACTGCGGCTAACATGTCCTGACCGAAAGCCAGACTGCGCTCCGGCGACCAGCCGTAAAAGGCATCCGGTTGCAGGTTGTGATCTTTAAATGGCATTTCAACGGTATATGCCAGACACTGAAATTGCTCACCAACCCAAGCGGTACCCATGTTCAGATTGGCTTCGCCCGGTGCATCTTTGTCATAGCCATATTCATCCTGAAATTCCGGCGTAATCGTCAGCAAGGCTTGTTTAAAGTTGTTTTCCAGCGTGGCGTGGCGCTCATCATAAGAGGGAATGCCTTCACAGCCAGCGACAAAATTGTATGGGATGGCTTCATCACCATGAATGTCGAGAAACAGGTCGACGCCGGTTTGCAGCATACGCTCCCGTACCAGGAAGACCTCCGGGCTTTTCTCCATGCTGGGTGTCAGCCATTCACGGTTGAGGTTGATTCCTGCCGCATTGGTCCGCAGATGGCCTCTGATGCTGCCGTCCGGGTTCATGTTCGGCACGATGTAAAAGACGGCACGTTCGAGCAGCGCACGGCCGACAGTGTCGGTTTCATCAAGCAGGCGCTGCAGCAGGCCTTCCATGAACCACTCTGCCATGGTTTCGCCCGGATGCTGGCGGGCAATAATCCAGATCTTCTTCTTACCTTCGCCTGGCTCGCCAATTGTCAGCAGGCTGATGTCATTGTTATCGAGCGTGCTGCCCAGGGTTTCCAGTTCACAGTTGAAGTTCATCTGGGCCTGATGCAGCAAATCCAGGTGTCTGTCGTAGCTGTAGGGGGCAAAGTAGGCGAAATACATGGAGCGCTGTTCAGGAATCACCTTAAAGCGCAGGGTGTCGCCGTCAAATTCAGCCGGGATGCGAAACCACTCTTCACGGTCATAAGATGCTACAACATCGTAATCTTTCCAGCCTTCCGGGTAGGCAGATTTCGCTAAATCCTGTAATTCGAAGCCATGTTCAACCTGAGCCTGAGTTTCCAGACGAAAGTGAAACCATTGGTAGAAATCAGACTGGTTGTCTTTTTTTATTCGCAGTTGAATATCACCAGGCTGGTCGGCTTTTACAACATCAATATTGCCGCTTTCGAAGTTACTGAAAATGTTCATTTCTCTAAACCTTGTAAGGTAAATGAAGGCAGAAGGTTAGCACAACTATAGCAAGAGCATAACCTGAGCGCTGTTTGCCGCGGTATCTTCAAGCCGTTAAGCTATGTGCACAGTAAAGTAACCACACAGGTGGCAAGATTGGGATTACACTATGCATCCCGGGCACTGATAGAAGTGCAGGGAAAAGTACTTCTGGTAAAACGGGTTGGGGAGGCATTCACGTTTCTCCCTGGTGGTCATGTTGATGCCGGAGAAGCGGCAGTGCAGGCGGTAGCTAGAGAAATTCGGGAAGAAACCGGGCTCACCGCCGAGATCGGGGATCTGATCGGTATCGCTGAAAACGACTGGCAGCAAAATGGGCAGCATCAAACGGAAGTCGCGCTGGTGTTTCGCGCCCGTCTTGCAGGAATTGATGTGCCGGCAGCTGTCGTTTCAAAAGAACCCCACCTTGAATTTATCTGGGCAGACAAGTTACAACTGGACACACATCAGCTTCACCCTGTTGCTTTGCGCGATATTGTCCGTAATGACACTGGTCAGTATCAGGGATTTGTGGCGTCAGACTTAGCTTAGGTGGTGTTTTTTATTGCAGGCTGAGACTAAAGTCATCAGTTAACTTTCCGCCTGGCGGCTTATTGAGCACTTGAACTTTTTTTACTTTACAGCACCACCATCACCACGTATTATTCGCCGCACTTACGGAGAGATGGCTGAGTGGTTGAAAGCACCGGTCTTGAAAACCGGCATACGTTAATAGCGTATCTAGGGTTCAAATCCCTATCTCTCCGCCACATTTGAAGAAACCGCTGAACTATCAGCGGTTTTTTTCGCCTGAACCTTGGCAAGATGAGATAGGGTGAAGAAGCCTAGAAGGGGCGGACGGCGAGTCTTCAGCCGAGCGAAGCGAGACCACGTTGCCTTTCAGGCAACGCCCGAAGGGGCGCGAGCCTGCGAGCGATAAATCCCTATCTCTCCGCCACATTCGAAAGTCTCGTCATCGACGGGGCTTTTTTTATTGGGTTTCAGATGATGTTTTCCGGGATTTGAAAATCCCTCTATACCTTGTTCTGGCTCCGCCACATTCGAAGAAATCGCTGAACTATCAGCGGTTTTTTTTCGCTTGAACCTTGGCAAAATGAGATAGGGTGAAGAACCTGAATCAAGTCAGCCGAGTACTTCTTCAGCCAGAAGCAAATCGTCAATTCTCCAATCCTGTACTTCGTCTCAATAAGGGACAACACCGCCACCCATGAATGGGTTTTACTCTATTGATAGGTTGATTTAATTACACGGGATCCGTTCTGGGTCGCCGTGGTGCGCCTGCGCCATAAACCATAGTTGGCTGAGCGAGCACTCTGTGCATGTGGTCCAGGTAATGAATGACGCGGAGGCGGGTATGAGCCAGCTAGAGGCTGCATCCATTGATAGATTCAGGGTGCATTTTCAGGGGAAGGTGATAGTCCCCAAAGATGATGAATATGATGAGGTCCGGCAGATCTGGAACGCGATGATTGATCGTAAGCCAGCTCTCATTGCTCGTTGTACTTCGGCGGAATGTGTACTCCAGGCGGTGAATTTTGCCCGTGAGCATGACCTTCTGCTGTCTGTGCGCGGCGGTGGACACAATATTGCCGGTAACGCGGTTTGCGATGGCGGGATCATGATTGATCTGTCATTGATGAATGCGGTGCATGTGAATCCGAATACCCGAAAGGTAATGGTGGAGCCTGGGTGTACGCTGGGCGATGTGGATGCCGCGGTACAAAAACACGGCCTTGCTACCCCTTTCGGCATTAACTCAACCACAGGTGTGGCAGGTTTGACTCTGGGAGGCGGCTTTGGCTGGTTGAGCCGTTTGTACGGCATGACGGTCGATAACTTACTTTCAGCGCATCTAGTTACTGCCAAAGGCACACAGGTAAAAGCCAGCGACACTGAAAACGCCGATTTATTCTGGGGATTACGGGGTGGCGGCGGTAATTTTGGTATTGTCACCAGTTTTGAGTTTCAGCTGCACCCTGTGGGCCCGGATGTGCTTAGCGGGCTGATCGTCTTTCCGTTTGAGCAGGCAAAAGCCGTTTTGACTCAATTTGCCCGCTTTACCGAATCCATGCCAGAAGCGCTGAATGTCTGGATGGTGGCGCGCAAAGCACCGCCCTTACCATTTTTGCCTGAAACGGTTCATGGCAAAGAAATGATCGCGCTGGCATTGTGCTATTTTGGCGATCCTGCTGAAGGTGAAAAACTGATTGCACCCCTGCGCAGTTTCGGTACACCGTACGGTGAGCATGTCGGCGTGCAACCCTATGTTGCCTGGCAGCAGGCATTTGATCCTTTATTGACGCAAGGCGCCCGGAATTACTGGAAGTCGCACAACTTTACCCATTTATCGGATGAGGTACTGGATATCCTGATCGAATTCGCCGGCAAATTGCCGTCACCTCAGTGCGAGATATTTATCGGCACCATTGGCGGTCAGACAGAAAAAGTATCACCGGATGCCATGGCATACGCCAGCCGTGATGCACGCTATGTCATGAATGTACATGGCCGCTGGGACAGTGCAGAGGAAGATGAAGCCTGCATCGCCTGGGCGCGGGAATTCTTCACCAAGTCACAACCATTCGCCAGTGCCGGGGCATACATTAATTTTCTGACTCAGGACGAAGGTGATCGTGTGGCCTTCGCGTACGGGGAGGCATACACGCGCTTGGTCGCACTGAAGAAAAAATACGATCCCCACAATCTGTTCAGGATGAATCAGAATATCAAACCCGAGTAAGCGAGCGTTGCCGCAAGAGTATACATCGGGCTGATCAATGAGACCGTCCGCAGCGGAGCGGTCTCGGTTTGTTGGCTCAGGCTCTTGTGCGTCAATTAAGTCAAGATCACCACCCCATGCAGGACAATCACGCCTGCAGTCAGTCTGCCTCGTAAAGTCTGATATCCTCTGGGGTTCACTTCACCTTCTGTTTGCCGGATGAGCTTCTCTGCAAACCAGACGGCCAGATAACCCAGTGCCAGTAAACCTATCGCGATAAGGTCATGTTTATGGCCTTGCAGTATGGCCGCCCAGGCAAGCAGCACAAACAGATTGCTTAATATAAGGGCATTGCGGCTGAGTTTATGGGAAATATGGTCAATGGCATTTCCCCACAGGATCCCAGATAAAAAGCTCAGGATAACCGCACTGTAAGCGATGAACATTTGTTGCCCGGACATGTTAAAAAGGCTGATGTCAGCAACAGCAAGCAGGGCGGTGATGACAAAAGGGACCAGCCCTAAATACCCGAGTTGTTTCATTATGGTGTTGGGTTCTTGCATGCGCAGATCCTGTGTAACCAGTATTGGAATAATCGCTTACTTTGTTGTATTGACTATAGCTTCTGTAAATATTTCCCGCCAAACGCTGTTATGTCTTCTGTAGCGAGAGCCAAAGCCAGGCGCCAGAGTCAGCCAGACAATGCCCAGTATTTGATTTTCAAATACCTGCCAGTGAATCATTTAATTTCAGAGTACTCAGGACAAAACGTATAGTGTCGGATTATCCTGAGTAATGAATTCCGAAATAGTCACACGTAAGCAAAAGGCGCAGTATGAATCCATTTTTATCGCAAGCTATCTCGTTGGCCGAAAGTAACGTGAAACAAGGTGGACGTCCGTTTGGTGCCGTGGTTGTGAAAGACGATACAGTGATCGCGACTGGGGTTAACCGGATGCAGGCTGAGTGTGATCCTACGGCCCATGCAGAGTTGTTGGCATTACGTGAAGTCGGTAAGGCGCTCAAATCCCCACGTCTGGCTGGCTGATGCATTTGGGCCTGGTGGTGAGCACTGTCTGTTTCTACTGGCGATTCAATCCGCGTGACTACGATCAGGTGATGCAGCCCGTGGCTGTGAGTAGCCGATGATCACAGTGCTTAAACCAGGCGTAAAACCGGTAATTACGTCGCTGAGGAAACGTCATTTCTCAGAGACTCAGCTACAGTTATTTCTACAGAAGAATTTGACGGTTCAGGCAATTGGAGAGAGGCCAGCTATGGCACTGAATATCTTTCCAGAAGGATGTGTTCAACCGTCATTGAACTATCGCATTCACTAAATGGAGAAAAGTAATGAAAGTTCTGTATTCAACAAAAGCAACATCTACTGGCGGTCGTGACGGAGCATCCGAGTCAGCGGACGGTAAACTGAAAGTGAAGCTCAGCACGCCAGCTGAGCTGGGGGGCCAGGGAGGAGAGGGCACCAATCCGGAGCAGTTATTTGCGGCAGGCTATTCCGCCTGTTTTATCGGTGCCATGAAATTCGTTGCAGCGCAGGACAGTATCAAACTGCCTGGCGAGCCGAGTGTGACAGCGCAAGTCGGTATCGGTGAAAATCCTGCCGGTGTCGGGTTTGCAATTGATGTTGAGCTGCACATTTCGCTGCCGGGAATGGATCGTGAAGCCGCCACCCAACTGGCTGAAAAAGCACATCAGGTTTGCCCTTATTCGAATGCAACGCGCGGCAACGTACGCGTCGAGCTGGTCGTCGAATAACATTCATCTTGTTGATGTGAATTTAAAAGGGCTTAAATGGCCCTTTTTTCATTTTCATTGGCCTTCATGGTACTGCACTTTTAACGCGCTGCTTCTCTGCAAACCAGAGTCAGGTTTATATCGGGGCATCTATAAAAAACTATGTCAGTGAAAGCTGTACTCAGTCAGAAAACCTGTTAAAGAAGCGATAGCAGACAGGTACGAACATTAAAATGGCACCAATATAAACGGCCATGTTTCGGCTTTAATTAAGTGACACTCAATATTGAGTGTTTATTTCATCTGTCATGGTTTTATAGTCTGAAAAAAATAATTGGGATCAATATCAACATCCCTTTATTTCTGGCGATTATCTCTGCGCAAAAGCCACTCATCACCCTGTTTCATTATGAGCTTTTTTATAGTGAAAATGACTTTCTTGACCATCAAAAGGCCGGAATGTTATTCGGCTATTGAAATGCTTAATAAGACAACTCTAAACTCTCGCCATCTATTGGTTTTATGGCTGGTTTTTCCCTTTGTCTGAATCTGGCAATCAAAAGGTGTCTGTGATTGACGATGTCATTAATCGCGCGCTGATAAAGAAAAAGAAACGTCAAAAGGAATTGGATCTTGCGAGCAGACCTTCTCTTGAAGAAAGCTTGCGGGCGAAGTTCGATATTCTCGACACGATTACCAAGCCGGGTCGTGGCACTGTGCTGTATAAATTAGCCGATAAAGATGAACCCAATAAAATTATTTGCTGTAAGTCGGTATTACAGCGTGGCAATGACACAGCTGAAAATGCATTGCTGAGCGAGGCAACAAAACTCGAAGTTTGTCAGCATCCCAATGTTGTGAAGTACATAAAAGTCGGGCATGAGTTTTCCACGCCTTACTTCTTCATGGAGTGGGTTAGCGGGGAGAATCTGGCGCAAAAAGTCAGCCGCCATAATCACGGAGGTTTTCGTGCCGACCACATTGCCTGGCTGATTTACCAGCTGGCTGGTGCGCTGGACTATGCGCACACACAAGGCGTGTGCCACCTTGATGTCAAACCCTCAAATGTGCTGATAGGCGCTGATGATGCCGTTCGGCTGGTTGATTTTGGCGCCGCACAATATACCGGTGAAGCTAACACCTATGCGGAAGCCAGCCTGAATTACGCATCGCCAGACTATATCCGCAGCGGAATCGGTCAGCCTGAAGATGATGTGTACTCCCTTGCTGTCATGGCGTATTGCCTGTTTCTGGGCGTAGCGGCAAGCCCGGATATTGGGGTGGTGATAACCGGTCAGAAACGGCCTGTGGTCATTCCGCCACATGCCTGGAAAGCCATTAAAACCGTGATAGGCAAACCACGCAGTCATGGTTTCTCACCGATTCATTTTGCGCAGATACTGGGTCAGATTGACACAGATACGCCGCTGTCTAATGCACCTATTTTTAACAATATGCGTAATGCCGATCTGGTATTAAGCAGAAGAAAACATGATCTGGTAAATGCCATTGATGGTTGGCGTTCATTGGAGATTACCCTGATTTGCGCCACGTTAGTGCTGGTGGCGTTTCTGGTGATCCGACATGCTTATTTTTTTGCCCTGGACAGCTACCAAACCAGTCAGCCAGCCAGTTTTGCTTATGACGGCAAGGTTTTTCAGCCTGATGATACCTCGTGGTACAGCTACCAGTTTCTGAATGAATTCACCTCAGAAACCCCTGAGTTATCAAAGACTGCGGTATCTGTGGTTGAAGAGTATGACCGCAGAAAATCAGCGCAGGAAAAGCAGATTTATCAGCAGATGAGTCCGGTATTTGAGCAGGAAAGAGCAACCAATGCAGAACGCCGCGATCAGTTGCAAGCCATAAAGAATGAATTAATTGTGATGCGCCGGTTAATGCAGGGCGGAAAAGACAGCGACAAAGTTCACATTGAGAAACAGCTGTCGAGTGCGCAGGCGAGAATTAATGCCTTGTTGCAAAACGCAAGTTTATACAGTGAAAACGCAGTGACACCAGAAGAAGCCTTGAATTTACTGGAGTTGGGCGATGTGGTGTTTGCCCGTAAAGCGTTTGAAGCCTCATGGAAAAAAGCAACGGCAAGCGCGTATTACTATTCTCACGAAATCCGGTATCAGACTGTTACCAAAATTCTTTCCCGGGTGTCGCAGCTAATGGATAAAGCGCAATTTAAAGATGCAGCCGGGCTGATCGAAAGTGCTCAGCAGGTGTTTCCTGAAAGTAAGGATATCCGAAGCATGGGAGCCTTACTCTATGCACGCCGCGGTGAATACATACTCCGTCAGTCTCTGCAGTCCGATCTGGTGGTCGAAAAAAATATCATTCAGCAGGCCTATCAGGATGTGAAAACCTTCGCGCCAGACAGGGTGGATACCATCAAAGCTCTGCTTAAACAGGACATTGAAGCAAGTCAGGCAACCCGTTTTAAAGCCGGGGCACTCAGTATCAATGCCAATAATGTTACCTCTGTTGTGTTACCTGACTGGGAGTGGGATACATGAGTGAGCTCAATACCCGATTAGATGAGCTGTTGTCACCGATAGGTGCCGGGCTTCCGGTTGGAGAAGATGCCCGTTATGAACTTTGCTATGAGCTAATGGAAGCTGAAGTCAAAAAGTTCGGTTCATTATTTGGTGAAACGGTGGATTGGCAAGTTGTTGAGTTACAGGCTGAAACTGTCCTGTTACAGCACAGCAAAGATCTGAAAGCCATGGCTTACATAACGCGTGCGTGGGCAGAACATTACGGTAGCGACGGGCTGAAAACCGGACTCACTTTGCTGAAATCGGCGTTGGAACAGTATGGCAGTTCACTGTATCCGGCAAGAGCGCGTGGCCGGGATGGCGCGATAGAATGGCTGGATAATCAAATTGAACTGATTGCAGCCAAACTCAGTAATCCTGTTCAGTCTGATCTGCAAGCCTGTGCTGCCTTGTGCCAGGACATCAGTTTTGCGATGGGCGAAGTCTTTGAAGGCTCAGAGGCATCCTTAATCAATGCGCGCAATGCGTTGACTACCAGCAGCAATTCTCTGGGGGAAGTGCCTGCATCACCACAATCCGCAGTGGAACCAGAAAAAGGCCGGATGGCAGGCGGGCAGTCATTTGTGACTGAGCCTAAAGCGGTTGCTACCCCTGAACCTGTGTCTGCCTCTGCGGCGACCCCGCCTAAAGTAACCCCGCCAGTTCCCCTTGCAAAGACAAGTGTATTGAGCGGCGAGGCGGATAAAAAATCCCTGGATCAGATGGCAGAACACTTACTGCATCAGAGCCCTGAGATGCCGCTTGCCTATCAGGTTGGACGATTTGTGACCTGGATGGCAATTGACGAATTACCGCCTCACGATGCAGAAGGAAAAACACCGCTCAGGTTGCCGGTTAATCAGGATACCTTGTCGGATTATGAGTCGGCACTGGTCAATCAGTCGGCTTCTGAACATTACCGCCGGCTTGAAAAAAGCCTGCGCAATACCCCGTTCTGGCTGACCGGTCAGCGCCTGATGCACGACATGCTCAAACAGCTGGGATTTAGCCAGGCTGCGGAGTCCGTGCGCGAAGAGACACGGCGTTTTACCACACGGTTAGCCGGTATCGACGCGCTGAAGTTTGAGGATGACACCCCTTTCGCTGATGAAGCTACCCGCCAATGGCTGGCTGCACAGTCAGCCACTTCCGGCTCATCAGGCCATGAAGGGCTCGCTGAGCTGCTGGGCGACAGAGGTGATGACATTCTGGAAGGTGCAGAACTGGGACAGCTCCTGGTTTCAGCGTCTTCATTACTGGATGACGCCCAGTCAGGGCGTTCACGATTTCTCTTGCATCTGCAATTGGCCAGGTTACTGCACCACAACGGGCTGCACAGTATTGCGCTGCCGCATCTGGAAGTGATCTGGCCAGAAAGAGAACGCATTAATTTGAGTTACTGGGAACCGACTCTGGATGCCGAACTGGAGCAGTTACTGTCTTTAACGCTGACTCAAATTTATTCACGGGAAGATGCGTTTCCCGCTAAGTACAGAGAATGGCTTGCGGCCGTTCATTAACATATAGCTGCTAAGAAGGACAAGTTATGTCTAAAGATGGTTCAGTCGCTCCTAAAGAGCGAATTAATATCCGATATGTTCCTGCTACAGGTGATGCTCAGGAAGAAGTGGAACTGCCCCTGAGCATGATGGTGATTGGTGATTTCACCGGCCGTGATGACGAGACTCCCATCGAGGATCGTGATCCGATAAACGTTGATAAAGAAAACTTTAATGATGTGCTGAGTGCTTATGCGCCGAATGTCAAAGTTAACGTTGATAACCGCTTGAGCGGCGAAGAAGGCGCTCAGATGGGCGTTGATCTGACCTTTAAAAATATCAAAGACTTTTCACCGGAATCCGTTGCCCGCCAGGTGCCTGAATTAAGCAGCCTGCTGGAACTGCGTGAAGCTCTGGTTGCACTGAAAGGTCCTCTGGGTAACGTGCCTGCATTCCGCAAACGTATCGCTCAGGTGCTGCAGGATGATGAAGCGCGCAGCAAGCTGCTCAGTGAACTGAGCATCAATTCTAATAACGAAGAATAAACAGGTGGCACATGACAACTGAAGCTATGACTCCGGAGCAGGATGCACAATTGGCTGAATCCGGTTCACTGTTAGACAGTATTTTGAACGAAACCCGGCTCAAGCCATCTGATGAAGGTTTTGATGTTGCAAAGCGTGGCGTTGAAGCATTCATTTCTGAACTGCTGAGCAAAAATGTATCCGATAAAGTTGATCAGTCGCTGGTCGATCTGATGATTTCTGAAATCGATCAGAAAATGTCTGCTCAGGTCGATGCCATTTTGCACTCGCCAGAAATTCAGGCCATTGAATCTTCCTGGCGCGGACTGAAGTATCTGGTTGATCAGACTGATTTTCGCGAAAACATTCAGATCGAAGTGATTTCGGCCAAGAAAAATGAAGTCCTTGATGATTTTGACGATGCCCCGGAAGTGGTGAAATCGGGTCTGTATAAGCAAATCTATACCCGTGAATACGGCCAGTTTGGTGGTAAGCCAGTGGGTGCGGTTATCTGTGACTTTAAGATGTCGTCAACCTCACCGGACATCAAACTGATGGAATACATGGCGAACGTAGGTGCCATGTCTCACGCACCTTTCATTACCTCTGCGGGTCCACAGTTCTTTGGTGTCGACAGCTATGAAGAGCTGCCAAACCTGAAAGATTTGAAATCGGTGTTTGAAGGCCCTCAGTACACTAAATGGCGCGGTCTGCGTGAACATGAAGACTCCCGCTATCTGGGCCTGTGTACCACAGGTTTCATGCTGCGTGCGCCGTATTCTGTTGCAGATAACCCGATTAAGGCGTTTGACTACAACGAAACTGTATCAGGCAGCCATGACCATTATCTGTGGGGTAACTCTGCTTACGCGCTGGCTTCCCGTATTTCCGATTCTTTTGCCAATTTCCGCTGGTGTCCGAACATCATCGGTCCTCAAAGCGGCGGTACGGTGAACGATCTGCCGGTGCATAACTTTGAGTCGATGGGTCGCATTGAAACCAAAATTCCGACAGAAGTTCTGGTGTCTGATCGTCGTGAATTTGAACTGGCTGAAGAAGGTTTTATCGCACTGACGATGCGTAAAGGCTCAGATAACGCGGCATTCTTCTCAGCCAACTCTGTGCAGAAGCCAAAATTCTTTGGTAACTCGCCAGAAGGTAAAGCCGCTGAAACTAACTACAAGTTAGGTACTCAGCTGCCGTATATGTTCATTATCAACCGTCTGGCGCATTATCTGAAAGTGCTGCAGCGCGAGCAGATCGGATCGTGGAAAGAGCGTACTGATCTTGAAATTGAACTGAACAAGTGGATTCGTCAGTACGTCTCTGATCAGGAAAATCCGCCGGCAGAAGTACGTGGCCGTCGTCCGTTGCGTGCTGCGCGGGTTGAAGTATCAGATGTTGAAGGCGATCCGGGCTGGTACCGTGTGTCTCTTGCTGTGCGTCCGCACTTCAAGTACATGGGCGCCAGTTTTGAATTGTCTCTGGTCGGTAAACTGGATCAAAACTAAGTAAAGGCGAACGGCAGCTATTGTCAGGTCGAGTGACTCTGAAGTGGTCTGCCGTTCGAAATCTGTCTATGGATAAAGGTTACCGATTACTCGAGCGCATTGAAATGGGCGAAGCAAAGAACAGCTATGATGCTGTGGAGTCGACACAGTTTCTGATTGAGTCGATCCATCATCATCTGGCGGATTTGCTCAATACCCATTCGGGCAATGCAATGATAGCCAAAGATTATGGTCTGCCTGATTTTAATGATGTTTTGGCCGATAAATCCAATATCGTCCGGGAAATCAGAAACAGTGTGAAAGCCACCATCGAAAAGTTTGAGCCAAGATTAGCCGGCGTAGTGGTGAGATATGTTCCCCATACCGATGATCCGCTCCAGCTCCGGTTTGCCGTTAATGGTGAAGTTTTTCATAACAATAAGAAAACCAGAATGAACATTGACTTGTCTGTTGGTGTAGACGGCAAGTTTTCAGTGTAGAGACGACGAACATGACTTATAGCAAGTATTTTCAGGATGAACTCTCGTTTCTTAAAGAAGCGGGTTCTGAGTTTTCGAAAAGCCACCCTCAGCTGACTAAGTTTCTGTCGGAAAGCAGCAATGATCCCGATGTAGAGCGCTTATTGGAAGGCTTTGCATTTCTCAACGGCAAATTACGTCAGAAGCTGGATGATGAGCTTCCTGAGCTGACCCAATCCCTGATATCTCTGTTGTGGCCGCATTATTTACGTTCTGTTCCTTCAATGTGCATTGCGCAGATGATCCCCTATGCCGGGAGTGTGTCGCAGAAAAGCACAGTGACGCGTGGCCATGAAATGGCCAGTGAAAAGGTCGATGAGACTCAGTGCCAGTTTCGCACCTGTTACGATGTCGATTTGTATCCACTGTCGATCAATTCCGTGACTCAGCAGAATACCCGCTCGAACAGCCACCTCAATGTCACCTTATCAACCGACACAGGGGTAGAGTTATCACGCATTGGGTTAGATAAATTACGTTTCCATATTCACGGTGAATTGCATATCTCCCGCATACTGTATCTGTGGTTATTTCGCTATTTAGACAGTGTTGATGTCAATCTTGCGGGAGGAGGAAGTCAGCGTTTACCTGCTTCTTGTATAAAGAAAGTGGGTTTTTCAGAAGATGAAGCCCTATTACCCTACGGGCCAAATTCTTTTTCCGGTTATCGATTAATCCAGGAGTATTTTTCGATGCCGGACAAATTTATGTTCTTTGATGTCGATGGTCTGGAATGGCTCAAAGGTGTACCCAGCCAGAGTACCATGAGCCTGGTGTTTAATTTTTCACGCTCTTTGCCGTCTGAAGTGACAATAAGAGAGAAAAATTTGCGGCTTTTCTGTACACCGATAGCCAATGTGTTTGAACTGGATGCCGATCCGATCCGCTTGGATCATAAACGCACTGAATACCGGGTTCGTCCGCAAACAACCCGGCAAAATAACTTCGAAGTGTATTCTGTTAATCAGGTACGAGGCTGGAGTAATGAAAACCGTCGTCAGGTTGATTATTTGCCGTTTGAATCCTTTGAGCATCAGTTAGGTATTGATAACAATCGCCATTACTACAATGTCAAAGTCTCGGAACATGTTTCAGGGAAAGGCTTGTCACACTATATTTCCTTTTTTGATCACAATGCCGGTGTCGCTAACCTTGAAACTGAAACCGTACTGATTAAGTTAACCTGCACTAACGGTAAACTGCCGCAACGGCTGGCCCCCGGAGACATTACATTTTCTACCCATAAGTCGCCTAACTATGCCAATTTCACCAATCTGACCAAGCCGACAGTTTCTGTCAGTCCACAAATTGACAGTAGTCTTCATTGGCAATTGATTGCCAATATGTCGCTTAACTATCTGTCTTTAATTGATACTGATGTGCTGAAAATGATGCTGAGTATTTACGACTTTCATTCACGCAGTGACAGGCAGTCTCAGCGCGCGTCAGCTAACCGCTTAAATGGCATTAAAGCCATTAACATGAAGCCCATAGAACGTATATTCCGTGGCTTGCCGATCCGGGGAAACCAGATTGTACTGCAAATGGATTCATCCATGTTTGCCAATGAAGGGGATATGTACCTGCTGGTGTCTATCCTGAATGAGTTTTTCTCTTTGTATTCCAGCATTAACTCATTCTCTGAACTGGAAGTGATTGATGTAAAAACCGGCGAAGTGTACCGGTGGGATGGCAATCAGGGCAAACAGGCGGTGATATGATAGATAAGATCAATCAGTCCAGCCATGAGTATGCTTTTTTTCAGGCCGTTTATTTACTGGAGGCCGCTGAGAAAAAGAAAACATCCGTACAATTTGCCTCTGTAGGCCAGGCGAAAACACCGCAGCAGGAGTTTCTGCGGTTTCGCATTTCGCCTGAGCTGGGTTTTCCCCGCTCTGATATTTCGCAGTTTGAGTCTGTGCAATGGGATAACAGAGATGTTCCCAGCCTGACGGTGAATTTCGGTGGTCTGCACGGTACTGGCTCACCTTTACCCACCGCATATACAGAAAAGCTGGCCGGCCGGGAAGGCGAAGATAATCCGGTGAAAGATTTTTTCGATTTCTTTCATCACAGGTATCTCTCACACTTGTACCGGATATGGAAAAAATACAGATACCATGTCCGGTACGAATCCGGGGCGGTCGACCCGCTGTCCCGTAATCTGTTTAACCTGGTTGGTATTTCTTCTGATCTCAGCGAAGACAGTGATTTTAACTTCGACAGGGCAAAACTGCTCTCTTATATTGGTCAGTTATCTTCAAGAACGCGCTCTCCAAATCTGGTGTCAGGTATTGTGGCTCACTGCTTTAATCTGGCAAAAGTCAGTATTGAACAGTGGGTACCCCGCAGGGTGAAAATTGCCCCTTCACAGCTTAACCGCTTAGGGCATGTTAACTGTGTGCTGGGCCAGGATTATCACTTGGGTGATCACCTTACCGATATCACGGGTAAATTTAATCTGGTCTTCCATGAATTGGATTATGAGCAATACTGTCATTTTTTGCCGGGTGAACAGGGTTACGGGTTACTCAAAGAGCTGATGCGTTTTGTATTGCGCGACCCTATGGCCTGGGATCTGAAACTGGAAGTGAAAACGGATGGATTACCTGCCAGCATTTTGGGTTCGAAGGAAGCAAATCGGCTTGGACAGGTCAGTTGGTTGGGTAAAGTGCAAGGTGATAAACAGACAGTGGTGATCATCGGTGCTGTCTAGATGAGTACCTGGCACTCTGCTGCCTGCAGTATTGACTGCATGGTAGAGTGCCAGGAGGGTAATGCCGTAATGAAGCGGCTAAGCGTGATTCGGGCGCTTAGCGGCAAATAGGGCTGTGGAATACGACTGTGGTATGCAGCTCCTTAATGCCGACAATGTTTTCTGCTTCATCACACAGTTCATTCATCAGGTGTAATGAAGCAGCCTCCAGTAAAGTGATGATGTCAAACCCACCACCGACGACACTGATGGATTTAATCTCCGGAATTTCTCTCAGGCTGTCACACACTTTTTTCTTCCAGCCATTTTCGCATTTGATCAGCAGGTAACAGCTGGTCATAGTTGCGCTTTTTTGGGTCCCGATTTTGGCAGTGTAACCTTCGATCACGCCGGACTTTTCCATTCGCGTAATCCGCTCGGCGACGGCGGTTCTGGAAAGGCCCACATTGCGGGCCATATTTGCGATCGATTCACGTCCGTTAATCAGCAGGTTTGACAATATCTTCCTATCAATTCGGTCAATGCTGTTGCTGTGTAAAGTATTCATTATCATTATTCTCGACTTTGATTAACCTAAGCTACCAACTTATTGGATATCTCTTGGAACAGAGAAGTTATACAGTTCTTGTAAAAGGAACGGATTATTAGAGTTAGACGGTTTGATTTTTACCGTCATGTGTCGCCCTGAAACAAGAATGTCCGCGTTGAATCCACCATCCGATGTAGGCTCGAGCTGCGACTCATTTAACAGTCGGAAAATGGACCAAAAACCTTCCTTTGCTTTTCTGTGTTGCTCGCCGCTGGACGTGATGTCCTGAATGTTGACGTTCACGAAAAACTCGTTACTTTCCGGTGGCCACACAAACTGTTTACTCTTTGCCGGGCCATGGTAATAATCCAGACTTTCACCACCGAAGTTCAGGCTGGCCCGTATTGCGCTGGAATCCAGATCGATAAAGCGTGAACTGAAATCGATGTTGAACTTGTTCGACGTGGGATCGAAAAGCACATTCTTGATCATGGTGTAGTTCTTCATCTGGGTGATCATTTCTTGCGATAGCTGCAATGTTTCGCCATCAACACGTTTGGCCTGCCACAAATTTGTGTCATAGAAAGGCGAAAGCGTGTCATCAATGAAGCTGTCCAGGGTGCCTTGCGCAGCAAAAAACTCTTCGAAATCGGTCAGCGAAATCTCAGTTTCAGCATGTTTGGTGAACGGATATTTGTTCTGACCAACCAGTTCAAATTTACTGTAGACATTACTGGTCCATAACTCCTGAATACCCAATTGTGATTCAGCCAGCAAGACAGCCCACGCCTGATGGGCGATTTCATTCAGCCAGCTTTTTACAGGTTCGGGCGCTTTTTGAGCGACCTGCTTCAAGCGAACAATGGGATCCGCCGCGGTTTCACGCATTCTGGCTTTGGCGGCTATTAAGGCTGCTTGCTGTACATTTGGCGCATCGGTGATCTGTTTCAGATAGGCTCGCAGATTGCTGAGCGAACTGATTACCTGATCCCACGGAGCTTGTGAGTTTTCTGTTTCACTGGTTTGCAGGGTATTGATAACGGCAAAAGCTTTTTCGACCCTTTTCATCAACTCATAGTCAGGCTCGATCACTTTCTCTGCCGAGTCTTTTAACAGATCTACCGCTTGGTTGAGGCGTTCATCCTTCAATGTCATCTGAGCCAGTGCACCAGCTTCTGGCGAATATTTGGTGTTGGTATACAATAGATTCAGTATGGTGCTTAACGGCGATGTCGGGCCTGACAGAGTGTCAATCGCATTGGTTATTTCAACTATGTTGTCATACTGCTTAAAGCGTAAATCGCTAATGGCTGTACGCCAGACATTGATATAGTCGTCAGTATATTTGCGGCGCACCTTGGCCTGAAAGGCTTTAAGCTCTTCGTCCGACGGCAGAGTGTTATTTGACAAACCCAGCACCCAGTTGTCGGCAATCAAATCGTGCGATAAAGACTCCGATAAAGGGCGATAGAAAGTGGTAAAGCCGGTTGCGGTATAAATTTTGTTGATGTTCAGTTCATTAAGATTGCTTTTTTCATTATCAAAAATTTCACCAAAATTGAAGCCTATTGCTCTTGGAATGCTGAGCTGGCCGAGATCGGCATCTCTGCCACTGTTGAGAATCTGGCTGTAGGCAATATCCACTTTGGATTGGGACAGCAGATCTCGCCGTGTAGTACGAACCAGATCCCAGTTGATCTCAATAGGCGGGAAGTTGGTTTTGAAGTACACCGCCAGATATTGAGGTATGTTGGCGTATGCACCCTCTGAGCCGAAATCATCCGTGAGTAGACGCGAAATTGATTTCAGAAGGAAACTGTAATCGCGTTTGTCCGCTTCATTCAGCATCAGATACATTTTCAGTAAATGGAGCTTGTCTTGATGTGAAAGGTTGCTGTTGGCCAGTTTCCGTTGGATATGCTTTTCTACCAGCGGCAACAGCTGCAGGTGAATGCTGTCAAGTAAATGCCGGTAGGCAATCTGTGTCGTCTGATCCAGTTTATCGACATTTATATCGATCAGTTTTTCGTCCAGAAGATAACTGGCGTTGGTCCAGGCCTGATAAAGAGGCAAAATACCGTTCGATGTTACGGCAAACTGGTTTTTCAGGTTGGCGAACTCGTGATCATCACTTTTATTATCAGCGACTTCCAGAAGCTGGTTGATAATGGAAATATTGCTTTGCGTGGTCGTAAAGAAATAGTAACCACTTACACTGAGTAAAGTGACACAAGCGGCCATCGTCATATGGCTTCTGCGTATGAGTTGCCTCAGGTGGCGTTTGTTTTCACCGGCAAAGTTTGCCTCTGGCAGCACCTGCTCATCAATAATGAAGCGGGTGAACAGAGGTGACTCTGATAACTGGTCGTGTTCGGACGCAATCATTGGAACATTGAAATAATTACTGCATCCTTTGGCGAGCAGGTTGTATTTTCGGCCACCTTGATGGCTGGATGTGAAGTAAAGACCCCGCAGGTCAACAAGGTGAAATCCGTCCTTTTCCAGCCGCACTTTGTTCAGGGTATCCCTGATGATTCTATGACAAAGCTCGAACTGTTTCGGAAAGGTCACCAGTGCACTGTTGTTGACCAGTGAGCGCTCCATCGCGGCACAGTCAAGCGTGCTTTGTTCCATCTTGCTCAGAATAGCGTAAAAGCCGCTGTCAAAGGCGTCATTGAGTGTACCTTTGGCATCTTTCAGTGATATTGAAAGGTGCTCAAGCTGCATTTTCAGCGGACTGAGAGAAACAAATTCTTTGAAGCCTTTCAGTTTGTCGATTTTCGACAGGAAAACATACACAGGTAAGGCTGTATGGGTCATCCCTGTGATGTCGCTGAGGCGGGTATTGATAATATCCAGGATATACTCGCGCTGAGACTCTTCTTGAGTGATCAAAAATTCAAGATCCACCACATACAGGCTTCCTGCAAATGGTTTGCGGGGCTTAACACTGACAATTTTCTCCAGAAACGCTTTCCAGAGAGTTTGATCTGTATTCGATGTATCTTGATAAATCAGACGTGGAGCCGGTTTGATGTATATCGCCTTTTCTGACTCATGCCAGACAAAGTAATCAGTTTGCAGCGTATTTTTCTGATCTATGGGTTTAATGGCATGAGAACTGGTCAGGAGCGATGTCTTTCCTGACTTTTTGTTGCCCAACAGTAAGTAAATAGGCTTATGACTGGAACTCTTCAGCAAAGAAGATAATAGCCCCTTCAAGGTTTCTTCTTCTGTTTCTATATCACTGGTAGAGCGTGATTTGCGTTTTTTTACTTCGTAACCGATCAGAAGCAAGATTGCTACACTAAAGATGAAGACCACTGGCCCCCATGTCAGGTAATGACTGACAGGAAAAGCCATAATGAAATATGAGAATAAGCCATACATCACCGAAAGCAGCACTGCTGAGAGTATGATAAATACTCTTGGCGTTTTGAGTTTACTAATCAAGATATAACCTGCCTGAATAATTTTTATTGGTTTTTATTTTCGAAATTATGTGTGAGTTCCATAAGGCGATATTGATAGGCACTCAAGGTTTTTTGTGCTTTTAAAATATCGTCATGGTTTATGTGACCTTTCTCCAAATAATCAAGGCGACCAAGGAATGGAAAAAGGGTATTACTAAATCGGTAGGCCGCTGAAATATTCTCACTGTCATCGACTAGTGCTGCGTTAGCTATGATAGTTCTGGCTCGTTTGAACTGATCGTTGATGAGCAAATAATCCTGAGCCAGCGCCGCTTTACCTGCCCGATACTGGCTCACAGACTCTTTGGCTGCAATGGAGTCTGGATAGAGTGTATTGACGTTATTTGCCAGTTCTTCCAGTGTCTGGTGCTCATAGACACGTCCAGGAAAAGCAGTCCAGTCCATCAGTAGATCATGGGTTCTGGTCAGAACCTCTTCTTTGAGCCTGTGCTTGAAATAGGGCTCCGCCTGGATAAGCCTTGATGTAATACTTTCCAGTTGCTCTGCAGTTGCAGTTTTAATATCACGCTGGTACAGGTATTGCCGGACTGCGACAATAGAAAATACCAGGCAACCCAGTGTAAACACTGTGGCCAACCAGTAACACCAGGCCGGCAGAGTGCGTATTGCCGCCTGTTTTTTGACAGGTGGCTGCTCAGCAGCTGGTTGACTTGTCACTTCTGGTGCTGGGGCTGGCGTTGGCAATTGACGCTGTTTTTGTTTGGCTAATTCTTTTTCGGCCTGTTCATCAAGTTGATCTTTCCATTCAGTAAACTGTCTGCGAACCGGACCCAGCGATGGGGCTTGTTTCCCCAATTGACGCTGAAGTTCCTGCTCAATATTCAGAGCAAGGTGGTGGCCGGCTTCCACTAAGGGGAGATCCTTCAGTGATACTTTAATTTTGCTCAGTGCCAATGGCATTTGCTCTGCCACCCAGTCAAAAGACTGGATGCGTGCATTCGGTTTATTGACTGCAGGAAAAGCAGTGTGCCAGTAGACGATGGACAGATCATTGAGAACATTGAGTCCATTAACCGCTCCCATTAATCCGTCAATACGGCAGGCAGAGACGCAGTAGTAACTGGCACAGCGAAAGTCCTTGCTGTGCTGGGTCAGAAGCAATTCGGAAGCGGTATAAATCTCTTTCCATGGTGCTGGAGAGACAAAACTGCTTAATCGATTTACGTTTCTTTTTAAGTCAGAAAAGAGATCGAGCTCTTTCGGGTCATGACCAACAGGCAATTGTGCCGATATTGGTCTGAGTGCAATATCAGTGAATTTCATTGTTTTATAGCCAACTTCGAAACTTGTAATTATGAGTAAAGGAATTACTGCGGCAGGAAGTGCATTCTTGCTCGCTAACTTAATTAATTATTGGTTTATTAGTAGATGCTAAACTATAAGGCGGATCAAATTTACGCTTTGTTAACTCCTCTGCGTATTGCTGTGATTATAAAAATCTACCCTAGGCAATATGCCTGTTAAGGCTGTTGATTTTCATATCTGAGGAACAATTTTAACTATTCCGTACTGCATATGAACCGTATTGTAATCTGAAGCGTTGCAGTAAACTAAGTGAATGCTGTTTTTGCTGGATAAAGATCACACATTGGTGTCTAGCTATGATTTTTTACTCATTTTTATTAGGGTCGTCTTTATGTTTTAACTGTATTTAACATTGTTATGACAATCTTTGTTTATTGCAGTTGTTACTGATAGCAGTAATTTTAGTTCTTGGTGTATAAACTGCGTGTTGAGTCACAATTTCGATTTATTCAGTGAATAAATCACAAAAACACATTTTTTGGGATGCACACCTCAAATTGATGTTTTAATTTCAGTGTAATTAATGGTAGGTGAATTATAAGCTGATTTTTACGAGTTTAAAATTGCTGTCAATTCGCAATCTCATACAGTGAAAGTGACAGATCTAATAGGAAAAATGACTTATTTAAAGATAGCGTCAATCAAGCCTTGAATTCATATTTTTATGCGTTTATCTTTCAGGTGTTTTTAAATTAGAGAAAGCGAACATTATGCCTCGTCTTCTTACAGTAGCCTGTATAGCTTATTGTTTAATTCATACTTCCTTCGCCTCTGCCAAAGGTGAACGCTTTGGTGTCACTGGCGCATACTATGATTTTACGTCGACTGCCGAGGAAGGTGAGTCGGGTGAAAACCAAAGTCTTCGCTGGGGACTGGTACATACACGGCCTATCGATGATAACAGTGCCCGCTGGCGCTGGTGGTTTGGCCTGAATTATTTCGCGGACAGTATTCCTGCACCCCAGAATGGTGTTTATCAGGAAGTCACCAATTATGAGTTTCGTGTACTGCCTCAGTACGCTATTCCCTTGGCGAGCTGGCTGACGCCTTACCTTGGCGCGGGTATATCACTGGCCTATAGCGAGTACAGTGAACGTTGGCATGTCGATGCTGATGAATTCAAGTACGGTACTCAGCTACCTGATAATAATGCGTTCGAAGCCAGCTTACTGCTTAATGCCGGAATGGTGATAAAAATGGGCAGTAACCCTGATGCGCATTTGCAGATTGCTCCTCAGGCGACGCTGATCGTACCGGTCAATGATGGTCTTGGCGGCGTAGAATTTTCCTTATCGTTTCTATTCTAAGATCGTTTATGACGCACAAAACCCTCATTCTCAAAGTGAACAGTGCCCCGGAAGAATATGTCGGGGCAAAGCAAATGGAATTTGACAGTCAGGGCGGAACAATCGGCCGTAGTGCTCAGAGTGTTTTCCATCTTGATGATCATAATAAATATCTATCGGCGACTCATGCCCTGATCACCTGTTATAACGGTGAATATTATCTCAATGATATCAGCACTAATGGTACTTTTATCAATGGTAAGCGTGCGCTGAAAAGTCAGCCGACAGTCCTGCAGGAAGGCGATTCTATTTCGATGGGACGCTATGAATTCAGTGCCGGATTTGAGAATGAGGTGCATCACATTAATCTGGCAGAAGATATTATGCCGGACATGAAAAGCAATGATCCTGTCGACAGTCTAAACCTGATCCTCCCTCCTGAATCTGAAATGTTAGGAGAGGGAACGATAGAAGAGCTGTTCCTGCCCCAAGATGAAAAAGCAGATTCTACCGAACCGCTTTCTTATCTTCAGGAAGTGAATGAAGAAGCTGAGTCTTTGATTGAAGATGACGAACCCAAACAGTTTGTTGATTACAGCGCAACACAACGACAAATTCTTGACGACAGTGAGAGCATTCACTCTGAAATGGATGTTCCCAGCCTGATTCCGGAAAACTGGAATGTTGAAGATGGCAGTTTTCCGGCTTCAGAAAAAGCGAAGACCTTTTCATCACCAGGGGATAAATTTACCCCACAAGCTGTGCCAGCCGGGCGTTTAACATCATACACCCAGCCTTCTGTAACAGAAGAATCCACTCAATCCAAATCAGCGGGTGCCATCGCAAAGCGATCTGAAACATCAGATATACAACCGGAACAGGCGTTTTTGCAAGGTTTAGGTATCCCGCCGGAGTTGCAACATCTGTGTGATGAAAAATGGTTTCGTCAAATGGGTCTGAGTTTAAAAGGGTGCCTTGATTCACTGAACGCAGAGCTGCACCGTTCTTTGGTGATGGCTGGTGAATCCGAGGCAGAAAAACCGCATTTACTGGACAGTATGATGTCGCTTTACCAGCAGTCGATACTTGAGCCTTATGAGTTGATAGAACATATCCAGGAAGAGCTGGATGCACACCGCTCCCGATTACTTCAGGCGCGTGAAAGCATTTTCCAGCAACAGTTGGAAGCTTTATCACCGTCGTCATTTGAAGCCAGGCAAATAACCGGCGGGGGATGGCTGAAAAGCCAAAGGAACTGGAAAGCGTATCAGTCGTACTTTTCGGAACAACAGTCAAATTGGCGGACTGAGGAACAACATAACTTTGATGCAAGCTTAGAATCAAAGTACAGAGAATTGTTACAGGAGCAAAATGCGTAATTACTTTTTGGGATTGATTGCCGCACTGTCACTGTCAGGGTGCGCAGTATGGGAGCAGTTTAAGGACACCACCGGGCTTATCCCTGAAACCGCAGAAGTAGAAGTGCATATTATGACCGATAAGAGCCTGAACCTACGTCCTAACGGGTCATCATCACCGGCCATTCTACGCATCTATGAGCTGTCTTCACCTGTGCTGTTTCGCAGCTTGGATTTCTTTTCATTATTTGAAAACGACAAAGCGGCACTGGGTGATGAATATATTAAGCGGTATGAGTACCAGCTTGAGCCAGACCAGGAACTCACGGAATTTTTGAAACTTCAGCCTGAAACACGTGCCGTCGGATTTGCAGTCGCTTTCCGGGATATTAACGGGACAAGTTGGCGGACTATACACACCATTGAAGAACGGGAGAGTTATTATCTGGACGTGAATCTGGTGAATAACGTGTTGTCTGTCGAGCGTACACAAGGCGTAGAACAGATTTATTTCTAAGGAAGCATTATGTCATTGCATAACCCGGTTGTCTGGCAAGACGGCATGTTCATGAAACCACAGCATTTTCAGCAGTTGGACCGTTTTCACTCTCAGCAAGTGAGTCTGTATACAGCTTTCAGCTCGCCATTAAATTGGGGGATTAGCCGATTAGAAATTAATGCTGAACTGCTGAAAATGGGCAAAATTGGCGTCACGGTTGCGGAAGGGATATTGCAGGACCGCACACCGTTCGCTTTTCCTTCTGAAGCCTTGGCGCCGGCAATGTTGGAAGTGGACACATCGACGGTAGATAAGGTGGTGTATTTATGTTGTCCTTTACCGTCTGAGCAGGGTGAGCTGTATACCAATGCGGGCGACGGAGCGCGCTATCGCCTTCAGGAGCAGCAAGTGGTCGACTGTTTATACGACAGTGAAGATACCACAACCATTCATGTTGGCAGCCTGAATTTCCGTTTGATGCTAGAGACGGAAGACCGTTCGGCTTTCACGTCGATCCCTATTCTGAAAATTTCGGAAGTCAAAAGTGATGGCACTGTATTACTTGATGACAAGTTCATTCCCACTTGCCTTGATATTAAAGCCTCCGCTGTACTGACAAAGTTTGTTACCGAATTTGCTTCTCTGCTAAAACATCGCGCTGAATCGATAGTCAGCCGGCTGGGTGTGGTTGATCAGCAAGGCGTATCCTCGGTGGCAGATTTTATGCTACTGCAGGTGGTGAACAAGCTGGAGCCGGTTTTCTGGCATCTAGCGGGTTTGGAAGGTGTTCATCCTGAAGCGCTGTACCGTGTGTTGCTGCAGGCCGAAGGGGAACTGGCGACATTATGTACCTCATCCCGCCGTCCTGAGACTTTCTCGCCTTATAATCATGGAGATCTAACCGACTGTATGTGGTCTTTGATCAGCCGGAACCGCAACAGCCTGACTGTAATGTCAGAGCAGCGGGCAATCCCGCTGGTGTTGAAAGAGCAAGGCTATGGTGTGCGTGTTGCCAATATTGCTGATCGTGAGATTATCCAGACCACGACCTTTATCCTTGCCGTGAAAGCTGATGTTACACTGGATGTACTTCATACTCGCTTTGTCTCTCAGGTCAAAGTGGGTAGCCTGGAAAATATTCGTGATCTGGTAAACTTCCAGTTACCAGGTATCGCCATTAAAGCAATGCCAGTGGTGCCTCGTCAGCTGCCTTACCATGCCGGCTTTACGTATTTTGAGCTGGATAAGGCGTCTGATGAGTGGAAGGCATTGTCTTCTTCATCCGGCATTGCCATGCATGTGTCCGGCGATTTCCCGAATATTGAATTGCAAATGTGGGCTGTCAGATTATGAGTCAGTTCGATGATGACATAACAGTCGTTCTGTTTCAGCCTGAGCCCGGCCAACCAATGGAGGTTATGCCGGCTCCGGAAGTACCACGCAATATTGCGGTAAAACAGTTGGAAATCAAAAAACTGGGTATTAACCAGTTGGTTGATGAGTTTACCTGGGTACTGGCCTGTCTGACTTGTATTCCATCTATTCCCTGGTTAGATGATCCTACCTTGCTGCGTGAGAAAATCAGCAGGGAGATTCAAGACGCCGAGAAGCGACTGCTACTCGCAAACACAGACAGAGCATCACTGCTGGTGATGCGTTATTGTGTCTGTGCTGCTGTTGACGAAGCGGTTTACAGTCAGGAGTGGGGAGAGAAAAGTAATTGGAGTACACACAGCCTGCTTGCTGAGTTTCATAATGAAACGTCAGGTGGTGATAAATTCTATACAATTCTGGACAGGCTCAGACAAGATCCCAAACGTTACAGGCAACTTATTGAATTTTTATACTTTCTGTTGCAGGTTGGTTTTAAGGGGAAATTCGGTCGTGTCGAGCGTGGTAACGAAAAAATCGCTGACATTGCAGAGACCATTTACCAGCTGATAAAAGAAGACAGGCTGCAGGATCAGGAGAAGCTACAGTTAGTGAATTTAAAGGCTGCTGTTATTAGCCGGCCATTGAGGCGTGTGATTTCGCCAAAACTGATCATTGGCTTTACAGCCGCACTACTGGCAGCCATGTATTCAGCGACTTATTGGGTTATAGACTTTAAATTTAATCAACTGATTGGTTGAGTCGTTAAGTTCATTTTGTTCTCATTAAATGATTCAAGCGCGATGAACTCGCGCTTTTTTGATCTCTATCTGTCCATTTTTTCGGTGCTGAGACACTCTAAACTGGCGTTTTCTGCCACATGTAATCACGATATCACTGACCGTCTGGCGGCGAACTTTGCCCGACGTTTACGCCTGAACAATAAGCTAAAAGGCAGGGTAAGCAGGATATTGGCTGCTAATCCCAGGATGGCACCAAACATCAGACCGTTGAGCGAGAGTGGAATGCCGGGTTTGAAATGGGTGATGGTTTTTTCTAACGAGTCAAAGCGTGCAGGTGTGAACATGTACACTGATTTCTCAATCAGTGACCCTTGTTCAAAAACGACAATGCCGGATTTCAGGTCCTGATAGTGGCTCAGGGTCGCTTGTTTCTGTAAGGCGTCCGCCCTGACACTGGCTTCCTGATTGTTCAGGTGTTGCTCAATCATCGCATGTACATCAGGGTAACCGTATTGTCTGGCGGTGTTTTCGTAGCCCTTGACTTGCCATTGTGTGGCTTCAAATAATCCTGCCAGATATTGCTGATAGTGAGCGGCCAGTAACGGAACCTGAAGCGCCGCGATGAGCATGACGCCAAACAGCAATTTATCAACAATTCTTCCTACCAAGAGACTTTCCTTTTTCGGTTAAAATAGCGCAAAGCGACATCCAGATAACGTAACCTGTTTCAGCCTCGTATGTTATAGCTGATAACCAGGCGGGATTGTTGAAAGTAAAGCGTGCGCTGTGCTCATCGTCACAGGTCAATCTGGGGTAGGTATGTGAGGATTTTTAATCACAAACCCGCGCTCAATACCTGACTGAAATCCGACTTTCTCATAAAGGTGATGCGCCTCTGGCCGGTTTTCCCCTGATAGCAGCATGACTTTATAGCATCCCATGTCCCAGGCGAGTAAGAGGGCTTTCTCGATGACTTTCTGGCTCAGTCCTTGCCGCCTGTATTGGGCCGAAGTAATGACATGCTCGATGATGGCAAAAGGCTGACCCCCGTTTGTCATGGTAGGCACCAGGCCAAGCTGGCAGGTGGATGCCAGCACGCCATC
This sequence comes from Photobacterium sp. WH24, assembly GCF_019204055.1. Classification (NCBI taxonomy): domain Bacteria; kingdom Pseudomonadati; phylum Pseudomonadota; class Gammaproteobacteria; order Vibrionales; family Vibrionaceae; genus Photobacterium; species Photobacterium sp. WH24. Next base: position 68,977 of record NZ_JAGSOZ010000020.1, read on the forward strand.
AATATCAGCAACAATGATTTTTGTGTGCGGGCTGTTGAGTAAATCCTGCCAGCATTTCATGGCCTGTGGCTCCGATAATACGGGGTCATGAGGGCGCAGTTCTGCGTAGAGTTCGCGTACACCTGCTAAATCGCTGGCCTGGCAGCACCGGATGATGTCCACTGAGGTTCTCCTGTGTCAGAAAGATGATTGATGAGGTTATCTGTCAGCTAGGAGGCACAATGCGAATGCACCGCACACAGTCCTTTCCAGTCTTCAAGATCTTGCTCTGGTTTTTCTTTTCGGAATTGTGCGTAAAGTGCAATGCCTTGTTTATCTTCCAGAATATCGACCTGAATCCCTTTTTCCCGCAGCAAATCTTCGTTTCCTGAGGCATTGGTAATATCGCCGACGACAACCCGCTTGAATCCGCGCATGTACAGGAGCGTCGCGCAGACATCGCAAGGACTCAGGCTGGTAAACAAGGTGGTCTGGCTGAAATCTATCCTGCCTGCATCGCGAATGGCAGAGGTCTCACCGTGGTTGTACGGGTGATCTTCCTGAACCAGCGTATTGTGGCCTTTGCCAACTATTTGTCCGGTTTGGTTATTGATGATCACCGCACCAATCGGACAACCGCCTTCGTCGTAACTTTTTTGCGCCAGCAGAGCAGCAATGTGCATGTAATCAGCATCGGATAATTTGCTTGTGAAGTCATGGCCCATCAATACCGGCAAGCTGGTCGTTGGCATATGGGCAATAGCGCGAAGGGCGGCTTCATTGATGTCTGAATGTGTATCCAGCAGGGGCGTCATAAGGTTCTCTCTGTTCCCGGGAAATCAGTAACAGAAGTATAACGCCTGATTTTGTTGATCATTTTACTTCAGCAGATTGCCATCTGTCATGGCTCACATTCTTGCCCGAAAACAATGCAAATGGTGAAGAAAAAGCCCTCTGCCAGCTTTATCGATTACCCATCAGGCAATCTGTTGCTTGAGTTGATCTGCCTGCTCTGAAAAGATCGCCATGTCGGTTTGTTTATGACCTTTTACAACGCTAATCCACTGAAGCCCGGTTTCGTCAGTATGCTCGAACTCAATCTGCAGTTCATATTTACGTGCAGTGGCTAAAGCGCTCAGCGCGCCAGTGATAAACCCGAACGGCATGAATATCCAAGCGATTCCTGCAGGCTCCATGAGCCCTATGACGCTGGAAACGATCATGCCGATAATAATCACTCTGAACAGATGATCTTTCAGCGTATTTACTTTTACTCTCGCATTTTTAATTCTTGATAATGTGTATTCATCGGCTTTGTAGATGAAATACTGGCGACTGATTGAAAAATCTTGGGCGGAGGCCATAGTCGTTACTTTTCCTGCCTGTATGGTGCTTTCTTTATGGACATTGAAGAGTCCGGTTATTTTCTGCCTGGTTCGTGTGCTTCATACTGGGGCAGATTGATATCCAGGCTATCCCAGCTGGCTTTCGACGTGACAAAGTTATGCGATATGGGTTTTTCGGCGATCTCTGAGTCAATAATGCCGAGCCTGATTCGAATGCGGGCGGGATCTGCCGTATTGGAACTGTATACCGGCGACGCGCAGATACGGCAGAAATGGCGTTGTCTGCCAGACCGTAATGCAAAGTGATTCAGTAATTCCTGCCCCTGGGTAACAGTAAAATCTGATGTATTTACAAACCCGTTTGTGGCAAAAGCAGAGCCTGTCGATTTTCGGCATAAAGAGCAATGACAGTGAATGATATCACTGATTTTGCCAGTAATGGCCAGCTGTACGCCGCCGCATAAACAACTGCCTGTATACATGAAGCACTCCTGGTAGTAGTTATGGCACTTACAGCATCCGCACGAATTTAGGTATTAACGTGCGCGAGGACCGCAATAATGTAAGCACTCAGTATGATGGCCCAGAGTCTGACGAGTGCATGGCTGATCTTCCCTTTCGGGTTTGCTGCACATAGCCATAGTGAACGTACGGCAAATACGCCAAATGCGGAAAGAATAAAAGAAAAGAAGACCGTGTGGATGGCAACATGATTGAAATGCATCACACCCGACTTAACCAGAAAAAGCAGCACCAGGCTTACCCCGATACTGACCAGAAGTGTTAAGACAAGCCCGCCTAAACTGACCAAAACGACGGCTTTCCAGACAGCAATCTGACCGTTCCAGGCTTGTTTAATAAACATCTGTTTCCCGTGCAATGGATGTCAACTCGAATAAAGAACCAATAATTTGGCCGTATTATCCTGATTTACTGCAACTTTTCATGTATTTCGTGCTGTGTGGTTTCAGTTTTGTGCGCTTACGCAACATGTTGCCAATTCAGGTCGGCGCTCTTCCCTGCATGCCACAGCCCTGATATCAGTGCTCGAATAGAGAAACGACTTTCAACTTACCCCAAACGGTGCGCCCATTTGCCCTGGTTCTCTCGTTCGCAATTTTCTTCTGTGTCATACGCGATATGGGCAGACGGCCTGTTCAGGCGGATATCAACTGCTGCCAGTTTTTTGACTATCAAGGCTTCAAGTACAGGCTTTCCCGCAGCATCATAAAAGTGTGACAGATTCACATTGGTATCGAACACACAAACCACTTTCAGGCTGTCAGGAAAGTGTGAGTAATCGACCAGGTGGGTCAGCCACTGAAAGCCGGGGTAAGCCTCCAGCGCATGGTTACACACTTCTGTCAGTAATATTCTGATTTGATTGTCCGTTTTTTTATCGGTCTTACGCATGTTTGTCTCGTTGAGAGCGGCAAGCTTGATGTTTTGCTTACCGCACTGTTTGCCGGAAGGGCGATACGGTAACGTTTTGGACAGCACAATAAAAGTGCCTGTTTCAGTTGTCTGGTTTCTCGTAGCTGGCGATGAGGGTTGTGGCCCGAACTGATGGCGTAAAATAATGCTGCTTTATCGCCATATACTCTTTGTCGTTAAAGAATTGATTTTTCATTTCTTCACTGGGAAAGCAAATAGAGAACACACGGTTGATGGGTGCAGACACCTGTGAAATTAACACCTCAGAGACTTTGAAATCATACCCATAGCTGCCGTTATAGCGGGATAAAATGGGGGTCATTTCGCGTCTGTACTGTGCGTATATTTCATCGTCCGCGACATCAAGCGCGACCAGCATTTCAAAAGACATAGTTACTTCCCTATTCTGTGTTTGTCTGAAATCGTAGAGTAATCCTTCGGGAAAACCTAGCCTGTTGAGTGAAGATTCAGAGTTTGCTCAAGGGATACGTTAATATTTATCCAGAATGTTATCAGGCCAAGCCCTTGCTGTGCTTCCATAGCTTGCTCCTATCTGAACAATCCGTGATTTCAATTACCCAGCCTGAGTAACTTTAGGTACTCTTTATTTAATTTAAATCAGTTGGTTAGCAAATTATGAATAAGAAAGCAGCATTAGTGGTGGAAGGCGGTGCGATGCGCGGTATTTTTGCCAGCGGGGTACTGGATGCTTTTATGGACGATAGCTATAACCCTTTTGATTTGGCCATCGGCGTTTCAGCAGGCGCATCCAACTTATTGGGGTATCTGGCGAATCAGCCTAAACGGAGTTATCGCGTTATCACGCAGTTAGCGACGGATAAACGATTTTACAATCCCGCTCGCTTCCTGAAAGGAGGCAACCTGGTTGATGTGAAGTGGCTGATTGATGAATCATTGCGGCTCTATCCGCTGGATCAGCATAAACTGTTCGGGAAAACCGCACTGATTGCCGCAGCAACCAATGTTAATACTGGCACCGCTGATTATTACAACGTGAGCCCATTAAATGTCAGCGATGTCATGGAAGCGACCAGTGCGCTCCCGATTGCTTATAAAGCGACACCCTGTTTTGCTGGTGGCTGTTATACCGATGGCGGCGTGGCCGACTCGATTCCGGTGCGGGAAGCCTACCGTCGCGGAGCTAGAGACATCACAGTGATTTTGTCACATCCACTGAGCTATCAGATGAAACCGGCAAAATATCCCTGGATGATGAAAAAAGTCTTCGTCCGTCAACCCCAGATCGCCAGTGCTATGATCAAACGTGCTGATAACTATAACGCGTCGCTGGAGTTCATCCGTCAACCGCCGCAAGATGCCATAATCCGGGTCATCGCCCCGCCAGAGAGCTTCAGCGTGAAGCGTTTAACAATGCGAAAATCTACTCTGGATGAAGGTTACAAGATGGGCCTGAAAGAAGGCATGCTGCATATACATCGCCGAAAGTCTCTGAATGGCTCCCATGATGAAAACTGCCAGTTTTGTCTGTGAGAAACTGTTTCCTCACAACAAGGGCTAAAAATTAGTGTAACTGTTATATATTTATCGCCTTTTTCAGCTTGATGATTTCAAATTGAGTGCAAATTACTCAATGCAGGGTTTACCTGAGGGAGAATGATGAACGCGTTAGTTTCAACATATTGGCTGGAAAGGAAGAGCAGATCGCCGGAAGTGGTTATCTTCGATGCCACCATGCAAAGTGTGACTGGCGATAATTCCGACCTAGACACACGGCAGTATATCCCCGGTGCTCTTGTGTTTGATCTTGAGCGGCAGTTTTCTGCTTCTTCTTCGTTGCCTCACACCGCACCGGAATATGAAGCATTTCAGCGAGAAGTCTCCAGACTGGGCATTGAGACGGATTCTGTGATTGTCATTTACGATGCAAAAGGTATCTACTCAGCGCCGCGCGTCTGGTGGCTGTTTAAACTGATGGGGCACGAACAGGTTTATGTGCTGGATGGCGGTTTGCCCAAATGGATCGCAGAAGGCCGGGCTGTCGTTGCTTCTCCCGTCATTCCTGAGAGCGGCAACGGGTGGCAGGGTGAGTATCGCACAGGGTGGATTTCTGACTGGCGAGAACTGGCAGAAAAAGCCGGTCTGCCGAAACATCATATTATTGATGTACGCAGCGCCGGGCGGTTTTCTGGTCAACAGCCAGAACCACGACCAGAGCTGAGAAGCGGGCATATTCCCCATGCGATAAACCTTCCCTTCGCCTGTTTCATTGAAGACGGCCAGTATAAAGACCCAGACAAACTGCAGGCGTTGTTCGCACAACAGCAGGTGTTCGGCGACGAAAAACTGTATTTCAGCTGCGGCTCAGGCGTAACCGCCTGCATTGGATTACTGGCGGCTTATCAGTGCGGGTACAGAAACCTGTCGGTTTATGATGGCTCCTGGGCGGAGTGGGGGCAGCGAGCCGACTTACCGGTTGTTTGAGGTCACATTGTTATCAGATCGGTCTAGTGAGTACATCTCGTACTTTTACAGAATGTCCACAGTGGAATGCGATCCATACAGCATTTTTAAATGTGGCAGGGAAATAGTTAAAGTGACAGTCTAAAGCGACATTTCGGAAGGGTAATTATCATTTAAATCAAAGGCCTAGTCATGTAATCTCAATGAAAATCATCTCATTGCATATCCATGCATGGCATTCGAACACAATAAACCTAAGCGATTTGTCAAAGCGGGTTATCAACCGCTGGAAGATTACAGTTACATCAACAAGCTGCCTGTCCAGGTACAGGATTAAGTTAAAGAGTCAACTGCCGACTTTGAGTGCAATATCCTTATTTATTGTACGCCGGATGAGCTGCGCTCGTTACAAACCGGTTACTGGCCACTGAAACACACCGCCGAAGAAACAGCGATCAGCCGCTGGGATAAGTCGCCAACGCCTGAGGGGCATACGGTTCTGACCGCACAGTGTATGCAGCAAGAAGAAAAGCACTTGTTGAATGAATGCTTTGTACAGACTGGCTTGGCCAAAGCCTATACCATTCACCCGCAGTCTAAAGGCAAAGGGGTTTTGAATGCTGAGTTCATCCCGGCGAAACTCGCCGTTCAGCTTGATGACCGATTAGGCTGGCCAACAACAGGTTATTTTTACTACTTTGTAGAAAATGAGCTGTATCAGGAATGTAAACTTAGCGGTGAGGACAGATGGAGTTTCTATTTCACGCAATCAGATGCGAGCAAACTGACAGATGATTTGCTCTCTGAGCACCATTTTTCAAGTTTGCTGTTGCCCTACAAAGTGGAAGGACAAACCGTAGGCGGACAATACATTTTATTTCGCCAGCATAAACTGACAGAAGATGAATTCGCCAACATATCGCCAAGCTGGCTTGAGAACAATGCTGTCGCCTTAGATCTCAGTGGCGCCATAGCCTGCCGCAGTGAGGCACCGCAGGAGCGCAGCAGCCAGGGTGAATCTACATCAGCCAGCAGCGAGCAGAAATCAACGCATTATCAAGTTCAGTTGGACCCGCAATCCCGTCATCGTGAAAGCTGGCCGGACATTGCGCAAAAGCATGGCTTAACTGCCAAGCAATTGCTCGAATTAAACCCGCATTACAACGACGATCCTTTAAAACTGCAGGTCGGTGATAGCCTGCTGGTGACTGTGTCGGGTATGCAAGCAAACAACAAGCCAAAAGAAGTGCTGCCCCCGACCACCAACTTAGCGCCGGGCAAGGCTTACCCCTTCGGTGATATTTGGGGGCGTTATCATCAGCAAACTATGATGCCCTGGCTACAGCATATTCAGGAGAACAGCCGGATACTGGCCAATACACCGGTAATTAATGCTGCACAGGTGAAAAAGCGCCTTCTGCGCATTGGTGTGTTCTTTGATGGCACAGGTCAGAACAAAGATAATGATTTGTACAAAGAAACCTATGGCAACAAATCACGCTCGAATATCGGTAGACTGTTTGATGCGTACCCGGAAGAGTCGGGCAAGATAGCCAAGATATATGTGTCCGGGGTGGGTACGGTCGATGGCGCCTACCTAACGCCAGAACTGATTGACAAAGGTGAGGATGAAACCAAATTTGCTCAGGCTCTGGGTATTGAGCTGAGGGATGCCATCAAAACAAAGTCAGAAAAATTAGCTGATGTGTTTGATAATAATACGGAAAATCTTCTTGAGAAAACCAGTGCCTTTTACAAGTGGCAGACTCTTATTCGTCAGCTTAGGGATTTATTATCTGCAGAAAGTTTAAAATACTCAGAAGTAACC
>NZ_JAGSOZ010000021.1:0-71961 GCF_019204055.1 Photobacterium sp. WH24
ACCTCGTGTGTCGCTCCAAATTCTTAGCTTGCAAAAGCGGTTGTCACCGTACCTGACGGTGAAACGTGATGCGACACTAGCTCAGTTGGTAGAGCGCAACCTTGCCAAGGTTGAGGTCACGCCCGGTACCTTGAAGATCAGGAACCTCGTGTGTCGCACCAGATTTCCTACTTGATAGGAAGATCACAGCTTAATACATTAAAAGCTGTAGAATCGCACAACCATTACTGTGAAGTAATAGTCTTTGAGGTCAGAGCTTTGCCTCGCGAGGTTCTATCGGACAAAGTCCAGGCCACCTCAAGCTTACATAAGTATCAGTAAGCTGAAATCAACATCATCCCAAATCAGCCAAGACAGCCGAAAGGTTGTTTTTTTGTCTGAAATTAAGATGCTCTGTATTCCCATACTGAGAAGTATTGGCGACCATCAATGATGACAGTCAATGTTGTTTAGCCAATATAGGCTACACTACAATCTTGTCTGCACGTCAAATCAGCCCTAAAGCACATGAGTGTTTATTCGCTTGGGTTTGCTGTTATCCAAATTAAATTCTGCATTTGCATCATCTAATGCACAGAGTTATCCACATCATTTTCTTTGTGGATAAGTCGGTTGATTAGTTGTGCTGTCTATCTGTGCATAACTCTGTGCATTTAAATATTTATCCCCATAATCAACAGAGAATTAATCTTTCAGTGTTTGTTTAACTTGTTGTTTTTGATGTATTTAATTGTGATGATTTCAAAGTTGTGAACAGGGTGATCATATAATGATCATGGTGAATAACATTCTTAAATCAAACAGCTTCAGCTTGTGCTTAATAACCAGTGTTCATAACCAAAATGGTGCAAATGAAATTGTTTTCCACATACAAAAAAGGCTGATCGGGATCGCGTTTTGTAGCCCGTGAATCACCCGCAAACGAAGGTGACGCGTGGTTATTGGTTTCAGGCGTCTCGGGGAAGTCCTTTTTCGACGATTCGGATCAGCCGCTTGGTTTTATTGGCTACGACATCCACACGGGCTTCATCCCGCCTGGTTATTTGACGATGGATTGACCAGTCAAGGTGTTCATCCAGCATACTGTCCAACCCTTTACGTTCAATCAAGGCGTTAAGCAGTGCCGGAGTGTAGGGAGCATTACCAATAGCGACACTGAGATTGCGTAGCCACTTGAGATGGCCGATGCGCCGAATGGGCGAGCCTTCGGTGTTTTTCAAGAACGTGGCTTCGTCCCAGTTGAATAATGTCAGCAGATCTTGCTGATAGAGCTGAGGTCGGCAGTGGTAATCTTGTTCATCCGTGATCGCCGACTCCCGGTTGTAGGGGCACACCAGTTGGCAGTCATCGCAGCCGTAAATCCGGTTACCCATGGCTTCGCGGAATTCTTCCGGAATAGGACCGTCCAGCTCTATGGTCAGGTAGGAGATACAGCGGCGCGCATCGACCACGCCGTCAGCGACAATGGCCTGAGTCGGGCAACTGGTGATGCAGGCCACACACTTACCGCATTGATTGTCTACGGGTTCATCTGTGGGCAATGGCAAATCAATCAAGAGCTCACCGAGGAAGAACCAGGAACCTGCGTCCTCACTTAATATGAGGGAATGCTTGCCCGTCCAGCCTAATCCGGCTTTTTCCGCGAGCGGGCGCTCCAGGATAGGCGCTGAATCGACAAAAGGCCGGTAGCCAAAAGCACCGGTAACCTGCTCGATTTTCTGGCCCAGCTGTTTGAGGCGGTTACGGACCAGCTTATGGTAATCGCGGCCGAGGGCATAACGGCTGATATAGGCTTTTTCGGGCTGTTTCAGGGTCTGGGCAAAGCCGGCTTCCGGTGGCAGGTAATTCATCCTGACACTGATGACTCTGATCGTTCCGGGCAATAACTCAGCCGGACGAGCCCGCATCATGCCATGACGAGCCATCCAGTCCATCTCTCCGTGATAGCCGGCATCCAGCCAGCGTTGTAGCTGCGCCTCGTGCTTTGACAGGTCAACATCGCAGATACCAACATGCTGAAAACCCAGGTCTTTACCCCATTGTTTTATGTCGTTAGCGAGCTGTTGATAGTCGAGCATGATGTGGCTGCCGTCTGATGGATGAATTGGGGGCCGGAGTGTAGCACAGTTCGCTCAGTGAAAAATAATCAGCGATGGCGAAAAATACGGCACGGATTGTTGTGCCAGGAAACGCTTTTCGGCACTATTTTAAAGTATATGCCCAGTACAGGGTGCTTTGATAAGCAGATGCAGAGCGAAGGAAGTCGTGCCGACATGACAGAGACGTCGTTACCCAGCTCCGCTTTTCGGGCCAGGCAGGTTCGGGAGGGTGAGAAACAGGCGGCACAAAAGCTGGGCTGGCCTATGTATCAGTTAATGGAAAATGCAGGGTTGGCGGTATTTGAGTGCCTTCAGTATTGCCATTCCACGGCAAAACATGTGCTGGTGTGTTGTGGCGGTGGTAACAATGGCGGCGACGGCTATGTGGTTGCCCGTCTGGCACGTGAACGCGGGCTAACAGTCACGCTGTGGCAGTTGGGGGAGGCTTCCCGTTTACAGGGCGAGGCGGCGCTGGCCCGGGATGCCTGGCTGGCCTGCGGTGGCAAGATAGACACCCCGAAGGCACATATTGATGCAGCGGTTGATGTGATTGTCGATGCTATCCTGGGGACCGGGTTGTCCGGTGCCGTGCGTGATAATGCTGCTGCACTGATAAAAGCGCTCAACGCCGCCGCTAAACCTGTCATTTCCGTGGATATTCCGTCGGGCTTGTGCGCTGATACCGGCCAGATACTGGGTGAGACGGTAAAAGCCTGGGAGACAGTCACCTTTATTGGTATGAAAAGAGGATTGCTGACCGGGCAGGCCGCCTTGTACCGGGGAGAGTTAATCTTTGCCGGGCTGGGCGTTGCCGAGGTGTTGGAGCAGTTGCAACCGGCCAGTACCAGAGTGATTCAGCAAGATGATATTGCCGCCATGCTGCCTCCGCGCTCGCGGACAGCCCATAAGGGCAGTTACGGCCGGGTGCTATGCCTGGGAGGCGATCAGGGCATGGGCGGTGCGATTCGTCTGGCATCTGAAGCCTGCGCCAGAGCTGGCGCAGGCCTGACAGCAGCCGTCACACATACTGACAATGTGCTGGCAATTGTGGCCGCGCGTCCTGAGATAATGGCTCAGAGCTGGCAACTGGGTCTTGACCGGGCTAATCAACAGCTCAGCAGCCGGATTGACTGGGCCGATGTTGTAGTATTAGGCCCGGGCCTTGGTCAGCGCGCATGGGGAAAAGCGCTCTATGCCAGCCACAGTGTGGTGCGACAGGATCAGTCATTGGTGCTGGATGCAGATGGATTGAACTTATTGGCTCAGGCACCAGACTATAAAGAGAACCGCATTTTGACGCCTCATCCCGGTGAGGCAGCCCGATTACTCAATCTGACTGTTGCAGAGGTCGAAGCCGATCGTTTTGCTGCCGCTGAACAGATCCAGCAGCGCTATGGCGGGGTCGTAGTGCTGAAAGGAGCCGGTACAGTGGTGTATGATGGCCGGCAGCATTATGTCTGTCTGGCCGGAAACCCCGGTATGGCGACGGGTGGAATGGGGGATGTGCTGGCAGGACTGATTGGTGGACTGCTGGCGCAGGGGCTGACGCTATCGCAAGCGGGCCGGGCTGGTGTGTGGATTCATAGCCGGGCAGCAGATCTGGCTGCAGAGTCAGGGGAACGTGGCTTGCTGGCTGGTGATCTCTTTGCGTATATTCGACAATTGATAAATCTAAGATAAAGATAACGACAACAATGCAGACATTGAATATTGTGTTGGCCGATGAAGCGGCAACGGTGGCTTTTGGTCAACAATTGGCTCAGGCCTGTGAGCGGCAGACGACGATTTACCTTCACGGTGATTTAGGTGCAGGTAAAACAACCTTTTGCCGGGGCTTTATCCGTGCGCTGGGTCATCAGGGCAATGTAAAAAGCCCGACCTATACCCTGGTGGAACCTTATGAACTGCCGCCCTGGCAGGTTTACCATTTTGATCTTTACCGTCTGGCAGATCCGGAAGAGCTGGAATTTATGGGGATCCGTGACTATTTCACTTCGGATGCCATCTGTCTGGTTGAATGGCCGGAAAAAGGCACAGGATTATTGCCGGCGCCGGATCTGGATATTGAACTTCGCTACGTAGATCAGCACCGTCAGGTTGAAGTGACGGCGAACAACGGCTACGGGATGGCATTGTTAAAGAAACTGGAGCAGAGTTGATTCAATGGGGTGGCGCAGAAGTTTTTCTTTGACGGTTTTTCTTGCCGGGATAGTGAGCGGCTCAGCTCTGGCGAATGAAGTAGAAGGGATTCGTGTATGGCCAGCCCCGGATGAAACCCGGGTCGTGCTGGACATGGAGGAAGAGCCGACTTTTACCTATTTTACGCTGACTAAACCTGATCGTTTGGTGATTGATCTGAAGGATACTTCGTTGAAATCGTCGTTACCGGTTGTGGTCAAAGACAGTGATGTATTGACGAAAATTCGCAGCAGCAGCCCGCCGGAAACCGGGACATCCCGTCTGGTGTTTGAGACCCGCTCCACCACATCCCCCAAGATTTTCAAACTGCCACCGACTCCGGATGGCCATTACAGTCACCGTCTGGTGCTGGATCTGCCGCATGCCGCCAAAACCGAAACCGTCAAATCGGCGGACACGGGCAGCAAGGCAAAAGCGGTCGACAGCATTCACCTGCCTTACGGTAATGACGATATTATCGTGGCCATCGATGCCGGCCATGGCGGGGAAGACCCCGGTTCTATCGGCCCGAGCCGGAAATATGAAAAAAATGTCACTTTGACCATTGCGCGTAAGGTGGCTGACCGCATTAACGCTACACCAGGCATGAAAGCGGTCATGACCCGTCGGGGGGATTACTTTGTCAATCTGAACAAACGCTCTGAAATTGCCCGCAAGAACAAAGCGCATTTACTGGTTTCTATCCATGCGGACGGTTTTCATAAACCGCAGCCGCAAGGGGCGTCTGTCTGGGTATTGAATACCCGCCGCGCCAATACAGAAATCGGCCGCTGGCTCGAACAGCAAGAGAAGCAGTCTGAATTGCTGGGCGGCGGCGATGTGCTGTCCGGCGGTCAGGACGATCAGTACCTGAGTATGGCGGTGCTGGATTTGCAGTTCAGTCATTCACAAAAAGAAGGGTATGACGTTGCCAGCCGGGTACTGAACGAAATGGCTAAAGTGACTAAGCTGCATAAGTCGAAACCCGAGCATGCCAGTCTGGCGGTACTGAAATCACCGGATATCCCTTCTCTGCTGGTTGAAACCGGATTTATCACCAATCCGCGCGAAGAACGTTTGCTCAACAGCACCAGCCACCAGAACAAGCTCTCAGAGGCGGTGTATAAGGGAGTGTTGGCTTATTTCAATGATAAACCACCGGAAGGGACCTTATTTGCTGCCCGCAAGCACGGTATTAAGCACAAAGTCGCCAGCGGCGAGTCATTGAGCGTGATCGCCGATAAATACAACTCGTCTGTCCAGGCAATCCGTCAGATGAACCAGCTGTCATCCAATGTGGTGAAAGTGGGCCAGATATTGCGAATTCCTGCCGGTAAAACGGCCAGCCACAACAGCAGCACCACTAACAGCAGTGCCGCTGTGGCCAGCATCACGCACAGCACCGTGGTGCATACCGTGCAGCGGGGCGAATTTTTGGGTAAGATCGCCAGCCGGTATAAAGTGACAGTCGACAGTATTCGGCAGGCTAACGCTTTGCGAGCAGATGAACTGGCCGTCGGCCAGAAGCTGAACATTCCGGTTCAGCGCAAGCTGGTTGAGCATACTGTACGCCGCGGTGAATTCCTCGGTAAAATTGCAACCCATTATGGGGTCAGCGTCAGTAGTATCCGGCAAGCGAATCAGCTAAGCTCAGATACACTGGCGGTGGGCCAGAAACTTAAAATTCCAAGCACTTAATTGCAGACCTGATTATGCCCATTCAGATATTACCTGCCAGGCTGGCTAACCAGATCGCCGCTGGTGAAGTAGTGGAACGCCCTGCTTCTGTGGTGAAAGAGCTGGTGGAAAACAGTCTGGATGCTGGCGCAACCCGTATTGAAATCGACATTGATAAAGGCGGCAGCCGCACCATTCGCATCCGTGATAACGGAGTCGGAATAGTGAAAGAAGAGCTGCAACTCGCGCTCAGCCGTCACGCTACGTCAAAAATCACGACTCTGGATGATCTGGAAGCTATCGCCAGCCTTGGCTTCAGGGGGGAGGCACTGGCGAGTATCAGCTCGGTATCCCGTCTGACGCTGACATCCCGTACCGATGCGCAGCCGGAAGCCTGGTCGGCCTATGCTGAAGGGCGTGAAATGACGGTGCAGCTTAAACCGGCCGCTCACCCGGTCGGGACGACAGTGGAAGTGCTGGATCTGTTTTTCAATACCCCGGCTCGCCGTAAATTTCTCCGTACCGAAAAAACCGAATTTGCCCATATTGATGAACTGCTCAAGCGTATTGCACTGAGCCGGTTCGATGCCAGTATACTGCTGCGCCACAACGGTAAACTGATCCGTCAGTATCGCGCTGCAGAGACACAGGCGCAAAAAGAGCGCCGGCTGGCCGCCGTGTGCGGGCAGGGTTTTCTGCAACATGCGCTGTCACTGGAGCTGGGTCACGGCGACCTGCGCCTGTCAGGCTGGATCTGCACCCCGCAAGGGGCGCGGGCACAGAACGATATTCAGTACTGTTACGTCAATGGCCGGATGATGAAGGATAAGCTGATCAATCATGCTATCCGTCAGGCCTTTGAAGGCGCCCTGGCCGCAGAGCAGTACGCGGCTTACGTGCTGTTCATTGAGGTCGACCCGCACCAGGTGGATGTTAACGTTCACCCGGCCAAGCACGAGGTACGCTTTCACCATGCCCGTCTGGTGCATGATTTTATCTATCAGGGCGTGCAAAGTGCATTGCAGCAGAGTGGAGCTGAAAGCAGCCTGTACTCGGCACCAGAACGAGCATCGGCCCGCGGTGATGCCGCCCAGCCGGGTGCTTACCAGATCAAGGAACCGGCACCGCTCAGCAGGCAGCCGGATCCGGCACAAGACACCGATAGCTCGCGCGTCTCTTCTTCCAACGCACTGGATGCTATTGCCAATACCCCGGCCTATCCGCGACAAGCGCCGGCAAAAGAATGGCGACAGAGCGATGAGTCTGTTACCTCAGCCCGCCCGGACGGTCGTCCAGAGCAGGAGAGGGCCGCTGTTGCCCCGGCGTCGTCCCGTCCTGCTGCCAGTACCCGGAGCCACTCGCCTCGTCAGCATGGCGGAGAATCACCTTCCAAAACGGAAGTTGCGGCCTATCAGGCATTGATGCAGACACCTGTCGCATCGGCAGAACCTGAGCAGATGCCACGCCAGCCGCAGAGTGTACAACTTGCCAACGTCTGGCGTGAAACGCCGGAACCGGTCAAACGCGATCCGGTACTCAACAGCCAGCCGGAGCATGGACTGGGTAAAGCGCTGACCGTAATTGCAGAGCGCTATCTGCTGGTCAGCCATGGCACTGATGTGGCTTTGTTATCGCTCACAGAGGCAGATCAGCTGCGCATCAAAGGGCAACTGGAATTTGCCCGTCATGACGGCCTTAAACCTCAGCCATTGCTGATCCCGCTGGTGATCCCAACTACACGGCGGTTAAGCCAAAGTGCCGGACAGCACAGCGCGGTCCTGCAGAAACTGGGTATCCAGATCCGGGCAAAAGGGCAGGATAAACTGGTGATCCTGGCGGTGAGCCTGCCGCTTCGCCAGCAGAACCTGCAATTGCTGATCCCTGCGTTACTGGATCAACTCTGCACGCTGTCAGAGGCCGGGGAACAACTGAGTCATACTGATTACTGGGAAGCTTTGCTGGATTGGCTGTCGGCCGAACTGTCGGCTCACAGTGAACGCTTCAGCCTGTCACAGGCCATTACTTTGCTGGGTGAGCTCGAACAACTCTGGGGGAGTACCCTGGAATCTTATTATTCCCGGCTGCTGCGTCCGGTCGATTTGCAGCCGGCATTAGAAGCGTTTAAACATGACTAAATCTCTTCCACAGGCCATTTTTCTGATGGGGCCTACCGCGTCGGGAAAAACCGACCTGGCAATCCGTTTGCGTCAGCAGTTGCCTGTTGAATTAATCAGTGTGGACTCTGCACTGATTTATCGTGATATGGACATTGGTACCGCGAAGCCGGATGCTGCTGAGCTGGCTCAGGCACCGCATCGGCTGATCGATATTCGTGATCCGTCACAAAGTTATTCAGCCGCCGATTTTCGCGAAGATGCCCTTAAAGAAATGGCAGATATCGTGGCGGCTGGTCGCATTCCATTATTGGTTGGCGGCACTATGCTCTACTTTAAGGCATTGCTGGAGGGGCTTTCGCCACTCCCGCAGGCTGATCCGGCTATTCGTGCTGAGATTGAGCAACAAGCCCAGGAACAGGGTTGGCTGGCTTTACATGAAGAATTACAACAAATTGATCCCGTCTCTGCGACACGGATCCATCCAAATGATCCACAACGATTGTCGCGGGCATTGGAAGTTTTCCGAATTTCAGGTAAAACTTTAACTGAGTTGACCCAAACGCAGGGGGAAACATTACCTTACCAGGTACACCAATTTGCGATAACACCCATGGATAGGGCTATTCTGCATCAGAGGATCGAACAGCGTTTTGACAAGATGATCAAAGCAGGCTTTGAACAGGAAGTTCGAGCCTTGTATGAGCGGGGGGATCTGCATCCGGATCTCCCGTCAGTGCGCTGTGTTGGATACCGACAGATGTGGGATTACTTTGACGGAAATTGCACCTTGGATGAAGCGGTTTTTCGCGGAATCTGTGCAACCCGTCAGTTAGCCAAGCGGCAAATTACCTGGCTTCGCAGCTGGAAAGCGCTGACTTGGTTGGATAGCAGTGATGTAGAGAAAGCGTTACAAACAGTCACAAACTCCGTTAGCCGTGAGGTTTGATTAACGTGTATACTCATCTCTGCTTTGCGTATTGTTTTTTTGTTCATTGAAACATACAACTACAAACAAATAAGGAAAAGAAAGAATGGCTAAGGGGCAATCTCTACAAGACCCGTTTTTGAATGCGCTGCGTCGTGAAAGAATCCCGGTTTCTATTTACTTGGTCAATGGTATTAAGCTCCAGGGACAGATTGAGTCATTTGACCAGTTCGTTATCCTGCTGAAAAACACTGTCAACCAAATGGTGTACAAGCACGCTATTTCTACTGTCGTACCGGCTCGCCCGGTAAATCATCACCATTCAGGTGATCGTCCGACAACAGAACGTGGTCAGGAAAAAACAGAAGAATAATATTCTTCGATAAGGAGTTGATTGCTTGTTTGACCGTTATGAAGCCGGTGAACAGGCAATTCTTGTTCATATCAACTTCACGCAAGAAGGGGAATGGGAAGATCTCAGCGAGTTTGAAATGCTGGTCTCCTCGGCGGGAGTCAATAAGCTGCGTGTGATTACAGGCAGCAGACAGTCTCCCCACCCTAAGTATTACGTGGGAGAAGGTAAAGCACAGGAAATTGCCGATGCGGTCAGGGCGGAAAACGCCGAGATCGTCATTTTTAACCATTCACTCTCGCCTGCCCAGGAGCGAAACCTGGAGCGGCTGTGCAAATGCCGGGTTCTGGACAGAACCGGATTGATCTTGGATATCTTCGCTCAGCGTGCGCGTACCCATGAGGGTAAGTTGCAAGTCGAGCTGGCGCAGTTACGTCATATTTCTACCCGTTTGATCCGAGGCTGGACCCACCTTGAACGACAGAAGGGCGGGATAGGTCTGCGCGGACCGGGTGAAACTCAGCTTGAAACTGACCGTCGTTTACTGCGCGAAAGGATCAAGGCGATTCTGCGTCGCTTGGATAAGGTATCCAAACAGCGGGATCAGGGCCGCCGAGCCAGAAGTCGGGCAGATATTCCGACAATTTCGTTAGTCGGTTATACCAACGCCGGTAAGTCTACCCTGTTTAACCGGGTAACTGATGCCGGGGTATATGCTGCGGATCAGCTGTTCGCCACCTTGGATCCGACGTTGCGGAAAATCGATGTGGACGATGTGGGGACCAGTATCCTGGCCGATACGGTCGGATTTATCCGCCATCTTCCTCATGATCTGGTGGCTGCGTTTAAAGCCACGCTGAAAGAAACCCAGGAAGCCGCGTTGTTGTTACATGTGGTGGATGCCAGTGATGAGCGTTATCGGGAAAATATCGATGCGGTCAACACGGTACTGGAAGAGATCGACGCCGGTGATGTCCCGGTATTGGTGGTCATGAATAAGATCGACAACCTGGAAGAGGCTGAGCCGCGTATTGAGCGCGACGAAGACGGTATTCCACGGCGGATCTGGGTTTCTGCCCGTGAAGGGACAGGTATTGATGTGCTTTTCACGGCACTGACGGAACGGCTGTCCGGGACTATGGTCACCCATACTCTGCGTCTGCCGCCGGCAGTGATCGGTCGCTTCCGGAGCAAGTTTTATCAGCTTGGGGCGATTGTCAGGGAAGAGTATGAAGAAAATGGTAACCTGATACTGGATGTACGTTTACCCATCGCAGAATGGGCTCGACTGCAAAAAAGAGAGCACCAGGGGCTGGATGACTTTATCCTTGCCTGATGGACTGCTAGAGTAATAAAAACTGTCGTCATATCATATTGATGGAGTTCTATAATGGCGTGGAATGAGCCTGGAAACAACGGTGGCCGCGATAAGGACCCTTGGGGGAACAATAATCGTGGTGGTCGTGAACAAGGGCCGCCTGATCTCGATGAAGTGTTTGCAAAACTGAGTCGTAAGTTTGGTGGTATTTTTGGGAATAAGCGTGGACCTTCGAGCGGCGGCGGTGCTGTCGGCTTAGGTGTCATTGCTGTTATCGCGGCTGCGATTTGGGGATTTTCTGGGTTTTACACTGTTGGCGAAGCTGAGCGTGGCGTCGTACTTCGGTTTGGTAAATTCTATGAAATGGTCGATCCTGGTCTGAACTGGAAACCTACCTTCATCGATGATGTTGAGCTGGTCAACGTACAGGCGATTCGTTCTCTGCGCAGCTCAGGTCTGATGCTGACGAAGGATGAAAACGTACTGAGAGTTGAAATGGAAGTGCAGTACAGGGTGTCTGATGCACAGAAGTATCTGTTCAGTGTGACCAATGCGGACGACAGTCTGCGCCAGGCGACGGATTCTGCACTGCGCGCGGTGATAGGTGACTCCACTATGGATGAAGCCCTGACCCGTGGCCGTCAGACGATTCGTGCCAATACCCAGACTGATATCGATAAGATTACCGATAAATATGACATGGGTATTCTGGTGGTGGACGTGAACTTCCAGTCAGCCCGTCCGCCGGAAGCTGTGAAAGATGCATTTGATGATGCGATTGCAGCCCGTGAGGATGAGGAGCGCTTTGTGCGCGAAGCGGAAGCATACAGCAACGATATTTTGCCGAAAGCGACAGGTCGTGCTGAACGTCTGAAGAAAGAAGCGGAAGGTTATACCGAGAAAGTGGTTAACGGCGCACTGGGTGAAGTGGCTCAATTTGAGAAACTGTTACCTGAGTACAACGTAGCGAAAGAAGTAACCCGTAATCGCTTGTATCTGGACACTATGGAACGCGTTTACTCCAACACCAGCAAGGTGATGGTGGATTCGAAATCTGGTGGCAATCTGTTATATCTGCCTTTGGACAAGCTGATGAATCAGTCTGAAGGCAGTAAGCAGCAAATGAGCCCATCCAGCTCGTACGGTATTGAGCTGGAGAAGACGGAAAATGCGAATCCTACTCCAGCGGCACCGCGTGCTGACTCTGGTCGTCAGGGGAGATATTAATTATGCGTAAGTTAATTATCCCGCTCGTAGTCATTCTCATCGCTCTGGTGTTGATGTCCGTCTTCGTCGTCAAAGAGGGCGAGCGTGGAATTGTGGTTCGTTTCGGTCGAATCATTAAAGATGACGTTAGCAACATGACACGTGTGTATGAGCCGGGCCTGCACTTTAAAGTACCGGTATTTGACCGTGTGCGTAAACTGGATGCCCGTATTCAGACCATGGATGATCAGGCTGACCGTTTTGTCACTTCTGAGAAAAAAGACGTGATCATCGACACTTATGTAAAGTGGCGTATTCAGGACTTTGGTCAGTATTACCTGACCACCGGTGGCGGTAATACCGCAACGGCGGAAGGGCTGCTGAAACGTAAGGTTGTCGACAGTCTGCGTGCTCAGATCGGTGCCAAAGAGATCAAACAGATAGTGTCTGGTCCGGATCGTGGCAACAACGTGGATGCCGGCGCTGCTGCACCCGTTGATGAAAGCGTGGCCATTGCATCTGAAATTGTGCAGGAAGTGGCCCCCAAGCGAGAGCTGGAAGGCGAGCGTGACAAGATCATGGCAGATGTACTGGCAGAAACTCAGATCAGTGCCCGTGACCTTGGTATCGAAGTGGTTGATTTCCGGATGAAGAAAATCAACCTGCCGGATGAGATCAGCGAGTCTATCTATCGCCGTATGCGTGCTGAACGTGAATCGGTTGCTCGTAAGCACCGTTCTCAGGGCCGTGAAAAAGCCGAGGTTATCCGTGCTCAGTCTGAGCTGGAAGTCGCCAAGATTATTTCTGAAGCAGAACGTATTGCCCGCATCCAGCGCGGTGATGCTGAAGCGAAAGCTGCAGATATCTATGCGACTGCGTTTAACAAAGATCCGGAGTTTTATAACTTCCTGCGTTCTTTGAAAGCGTACGAAAACAGCTTCAGCTCCAAGCAGGATATTCTGGTAGTTGATCCAAACAGTGACTTCTTCAAATACATGAAAGGGTCGGACGGCCTGAACTAAGAGGGTTCAGTGCTGACAAAAAGACAAGGCGTTGGCCTTGTCTTTTTTTTGTCTGAGACCTGGAGATTATGAGCCGATAGCGGGGTAAAACGATGAGTCAAACATTCTGGCTGGCCGTCGGGCTGGTACTGATTCTGGAAGGTTTGGGGCCATTACTGGCACCCAGGGGCTGGCGCGAACTGATCAGTCAGTTGAGCAGCCAGGATGATCAGACATTACGCCGTATAGGTGGTTGTTTAGTCGTCGCTGGCAGCGTTATTGCTTATATCATGTTCACCCAGCTGTAAATCCTGACGTAGGGTATTCGTGAAGCCTGCCTTTCGATTTTCTGGGTCATGGTCAAAAAATGACTGCAAGCAAATTTGTAAGGTGCTAGAATCCATTTTTAACTACTGATAGACGAAGAAAGATGGCAAACAATGTAGTCGTTCTCGGCACCCAGTGGGGTGACGAAGGTAAGGGCAAGATCGTTGATCTGCTGACTGAAGATGCACAATATGTGGTTCGCTACCAGGGCGGTCACAACGCAGGTCACACCCTTGTCATAGATGGTGAAAAAACTGTCCTGCACTTAATCCCTTCAGGCATCCTGCGTAACAACGTGAAATGCATTATCGGTAACGGTGTCGTCCTTTCTCCTGATGCTCTGCTGAAAGAAATGGAGCCACTGGAAGCGCGTGGTATTCCAGTTCGTGAGCGTTTATACCTGTCAGAAGCTTGTCCGCTAATTCTTCCGTATCACATTGCGCTGGACCAGGCTCGTGAGCTGGCTCGTGGTAAGAAAGCAATCGGTACGACTGGCCGTGGTATCGGTCCTGCCTATGAAGATAAAGTTGCTCGTCGCGGTCTGCGTGTTGGCGATTTGTTCGATAAAGAGGCATTTGCCGAGAAGCTTAAGGAAGTGATGGCTTACCATAACTTCCAGCTGGAGCATTATTACAATGTTGAGCCTGTAAGCTACGAAGAAGTACTGGAAACTGTGCTGGCTCAGGCGGACATCCTGACATCTATGGTTATTGATGTAACCCAGGAGCTGGATGACGCACGCAAGCGTGGCGACAAGATCATGTTCGAAGGTGCACAAGGCACACTGCTGGACATCGATCACGGTACTTACCCGTATGTGACTTCTTCTAACACGACGGCGGGCGGTGTTGCTGCCGGTTCTGGCTTCGGTCCTCGCTACCTGGGTTACATTCTGGGCATCGCCAAAGCGTACTGCACACGTGTTGGTGCTGGCCCGTTCCCGACTGAGCTTGATGATGCAGTCGGTGAGCACCTGGGTGTGAAAGGTAATGAGTTTGGTGCAACCACAGGCCGTAAGCGTCGTTGTGGCTGGTTTGATGCCGTTGCAATGCGCCGTGCTGTGCAAATCAACTCAGTGTCCGGTTTCTGTCTGACTAAGCTGGATGTTCTGGATGGTCTGGAAGAAATCAAGATCTGTACCGGTTACAAACTGCCGGATGGCAAGATCCTGACTGTGTCTCCAATGGCGGCTGATGCATTCGAAGACGTAGAGCCTATCTACGAAACTATGCCAGGCTGGACTGAGACTACCTTCGGTGTGAAAACACTGGAAGAGTTGCCGCAGGCGGCACTGAATTACATCGCGCGTCTGGAAGAGCTGACAGGTGTACCTGTCGATTTGATCTCAACCGGCCCTGATCGTAACGAAACCATCATCAAGGTGCATCCGTACGCAAGCTGATTGCTGAGCGATTTGACCTGATGCTCAAAAGCCAACCTTAGGGTTGGCTTTTTGTTGTTCGCTTTCTGAAATTTTGACTAAAGTCTGTTTGCCTCTGGTCGATAAGGTTCATACCGCCAGGTTTTTTATCGTTTTCAGCGAAGAAATGTGGCTGAGTCCAGTCGTAATGTTTCAATGTAAAGAGAGAGCGGAATGGTTCTGCGTGTAATAGTGCTTTCAGCTTTAATGGCGGCGATGCCGGTTAAAGCGATTACAGATGTTGGGGATGCTGTGCCTTTGTATTCAGAGGCGGAACTGATCCATCTGTTTGAGGGCAACCAGCAGTTACAGCGCGTGAAAGCCGATGAGTGCCAGTTGGTACAGGATATTGAAGTGCGGGCAGAGCGTGTGGAACTGCCAGCGTATCAGTTTCTGTATGGCGATATGCTGGCTTGGGGCGTGTGTGTGCAGCGTGACGTTGAACTGGGCCTCTATTACATGGAAACAGCGGCTCGTCAGGGCCTGCCTTCAGCGCTGGAACAGCTGGGCCGTTATTATGCCAGGGGCACACTGGTGCAACAGGATCGGGAACGTGCGATTCCTTATTTGCGCGAAGCGGCGGCGATGGGCCATTTGGCTGCACGCATTCAGCTTGCCGAATTGCTGCTCAATGATTATGGCAGCCCGCTGGATTACGAAGATGCTTACCGCTGGCTGTATCAGTCAGTGACGGCTGACGGCCGGACCCACAAAAAGATTGCTCACTTACGTCGCAATTTAGAGCTGCGTATGCCTTCCAATGTGATTGCTCGCGCGAAGCGACGAGAGAGCTTCTGGTAACCTCCCTCTTGCCGTGGTGATTTTTGGCCTGCGGTATCTTTTCAGGCAGTTAGCGCTTAGAATGTGATCTGAGCGGCATTTATCTTGTCGCGTTGCTTGAGCTGCCAGTGACAGGCAGGCTCACAAAAAAAGCGTGTAAGCGACTGATTCACACGCAGATATTATCTTCATTTATTGGAGCGGAATTTGACCTGCTCCCAACTAATTATTGATGGCAGGGATATACTTAGGGTATCTGGCTGCCAATACGGATTATTTTATGTCCAAAGGTACAACTGATTTACCCGTCGATCCTTTCCGCGAGCGGGAAGCTCAAAACTACGAAAACCCAATCCCAAGCCGTGAATTCATTCTGGAAGTGGTTCGCGGCTTTAGTACACCTGTTAATCGCGATCAGCTGTTTACCGAGCTGAAATTGCAGGGCGAAGACCAGTATGAAGGCCTTCGCCGCCGATTACGCGCCATGGAGCGCGACGGCCAGCTGGTGTACACCCGCCGCCAGTGTTACGCATTGCCGGAAAGGCTGGATTTGATTAAAGGCCATGTCATTGGCCATAAAGACGGCTTTGGCTTTGTGCGCCCTGAAGGCAGCGGCATGGCCCGTCAAGATGACCTGCTGTTGCCGTCTCATCAGATGCGCGGTGTTATCCATGGTGATTATGTTCTGGTTCAGGTGGCTGGCGTCGATAAACGCGGCCGCCGTGAAGGGCGGATTGTCCGTGTGCTGCAGGAATACAGCGGCCAGATTGTCGGTCGCTATTTTATTGAAGACGGTATGGGCTTTGTCGTACCGGATGATTCACGGATCTCGCAGGATATCGTGATCCCTCAGGAAGTGCGTCAGGGTGCCCGCATGGGTAACGTAGTGGTGGTGGAAATCACCCAGCGCGCCACCCGTCAGTACAATGCTGTCGGTAAAATTGTGGAAGTGTTGGGCGAGAACATGGCACCGGGCATGGAAATTGAAATTGCCCTGCGTACCTACGATATTCCCCATGTCTGGCCGGCAGAGGTTGAGAAGCAGGTCGCGACACTGAAAGAAGACGTGCCGGAAGACGCCAAGAAAGGCCGTGTTGATCTGCGGGATTTGCCGCTGGTGACTATCGACGGCGAAGACGCCCGCGACTTCGATGACGCTGTGTTCTGTGAAAAGAAAAAATCAGGTGGCTGGCGTTTATGGGTGGCTATCGCCGATGTCAGCTACTATGTGCGCCCTGACAGCGCACTGGATAAAGAAGCGATAAACCGCGGTAACTCGGTTTACTTCCCGGCTCAGGTGATCCCTATGTTGCCTGAAGTGCTGTCGAACGGCCTGTGCTCGCTCAACCCTCAGGTTGATCGCCTGTGCATGGTCTGTGAGATGACTATTTCGGCGGCCGGCAAACTGTCCGGCTACCGGCATTACGAAGCTGTGATGAACTCTCATGCCCGTCTGACGTACACTAAAGTCAGCAAGATGCTGGAAGGGGACGAGGATCTGCGCCAGCGTTATGCGCCTCTGGTTCCGCACCTGGAAGAGCTGTACAGCATGTACAAAGTGCTCAAACTTGCGCGTGAACAGCGCGGTGCTATTGAGTTTGAAACGCTGGAAACCCAGTTCATTTTCAATGCGGATCGTAAGATTGACCGCATTGTGCCGTCAGAGCGTAACGATGCCCACAAGATCATCGAAGAATGTATGATCATGGCCAATGTGGCTTCTGCCAAGCTGGTAGAAAAAGCCAAAGAGCCTGCGCTGTACCGGGTGCATGATACCCCGGGCGAAGAACGCCTGACAGGTTTCCGGGATTTCCTCGGCGAGCTGGGCCTGAATCTGACCGGTGGCCTGGAGCCTGCCCCGAGTGATTATGCTCACCTGGCAGCGGCGATCCAGAATCGCCCGGACAAAGAACTGATCCAGACCATGCTGTTGCGTTCCATGAAGCAGGCAGTGTATCAGGCGGAAAACCTGGGTCACTTCGGTCTGGCCCTCAACTCGTATGCGCACTTTACCTCGCCGATCCGCCGTTATCCTGATTTGGCTCTGCATCGTGCCATCAAATATCTGGTTGCCAAAGAGAACGGCACTCACAAAGATCGCTGGACACCGACCGGCGGCTACCACTATTCCTTCGACGACATGGATGTGCTGGGCGAGCAATGCTCAATGACAGAGCGTCGTGCCGATGATGCCACGCGTGATGTGGCTGACTGGCTGAAATGTGAATACATGCAGGACCATGTCGGTGATGAGTTCGAAGGCGTGATTGCCAATGTGACGGGCTTTGGCTTCTTTGTCCGCCTCAATGAGCTTAATATTGACGGCCTGGTGCACATCTCAAATCTTGATAACGATTACTACCAGTTCGATCCTATCGGTCAGCGCCTGGTGGGGGATGCCTCCGGCAAAATTTACCGCCTGGGTGACACTGTCCAGGTGAAAGTCGCGGCGATTAACCTCAACGACCGCCAGATTGATTTCGAACTGGTGGGCGGTGGCAGAAAGTCCCGCCGACCAGGTAAAACCGCGCAAACCCGTGAGAAGCAGCAACGGATGCGCAAAGCAGAAGGCTTGCAGCGTCAGAACCTGAAAGCGTACCGCGTTGAAAACGGTGAAGCGCAGCAGGAGCACAAAGCGGAAGCGAAGAAAGAGCGCACTTCTGTTCGTCAGCAGCTGAAAGCCGGTGTGATAACTAAGCCTGGTAGCGAAGACGACAAGAAAGGCAAAAAAGCCAAGAAAAAAGACAAGGCGAAAAAGAAATCGGTCAAGGCGCGCAAGCCGCGGGCCGGTAAGAAAGAACGAGCGGCGAAGAAGACTAAGTAATGCGTAATGATATGATTTTCGGCATTCATGCCGTCAGCGCTGTGCTGGGGTCCGACCCGGCACGCTTCATTGAAGTCTTTGTGCTGAAAGGGCGTCAGGACGAGCGGGTATTGCCGCTGCTGAACGAATTGCAGCGATTAGGGGTGACTATCCAGCAGACCGGCCGTAAGGCTCTGGACGATAAAGCCGACGGCGGCAGCCATCAGGGTATTGTGGCGCGGGTAAAACCGGGTAAACAGTACAATGAACAGGATCTGGATGACCTGCTTGAAGGTAAAGACAATCCACTGTTGCTGATACTGGATGGCGTGACCGATCCGCATAACCTGGGCGCGTGTCTGCGAAATGCCGATGCCGCCGGTGTGGTGGCGATTATCGTGCCGAAAGACAGGGCCGCCCAGTTGAACGCAACCGCGTCTAAAGTGGCCTGTGGCGCTGCTGAAGTGGTGCCGCTGATTCGGGTGACCAATCTGGCCCGCACTATGCGTGCCTTGCAGGACAAAGGGATTTGGATTGTGGGGACCGCCGGTGAAGCGACTCATGACCTCTATCAAAGTAAACTGACCGGGCCACTGGCCATAGTGATGGGCGCGGAAGGGGAAGGGATGCGCCGTCTGACCCGCGAGACCTGTGATGATCTGATTAAGATCCCGATGGCGGGCACTGTCTCCAGCCTGAATGTGTCGGTTGCAACGGGTATCTGCCTGTTTGAAGCGGTGCGCCAGCGTCAGGACTAAAACAAAAATACCTGCTAAATCAAATGAAATGCCATCCGCTCGGGTGGCATTTCTGTCTGTGGTGAAAATAAACGCCAGGACAGGGCGATATCGCTGTTCTTTTAGTTGCGCTGAGCGGTGTAATTCTGTACTATCTCGCGCCTAAATTCTCGGTTTTATTTTTTCGTTCCTTGCTTCCCCAGGATAACCGAGCTGAACAGGGAAGCTGAATAATCCGTAAGGAGCAACCCATGCGTCATTACGAAATCGTATTTATGGTGCACCCTGATCAAAGCGAGCAAGTTGCTGGCATGGTCGAGCGTTACACCGGTGCTATCAAAGATTCTGGCGGTCAAATCCACCGTCTGGAAGATTGGGGTCGTCGTCAACTGGCTTACCCAATCAACAAACTGCACAAAGCACACTACGTTCTGATGAACGTTGAAGCTGAGCAGTCTGTGGTCGACGAGCTGGAGTCAAGCTTCCGCTTTAACGATGCTGTGATCCGTAACATGATCATGCGCACTAAAGGCGCTATCACTGAGCCATCTCCAATGATGAAGGCTAAAGAAGAGCGTGCCCCACGTCGTGAAGATCGTGCAGATGCACAATCTGAAGGTCTAATGGCCGACGCTGAGTAATCATTGAATGACCAATCGTCTGGAGCTGTCTGGCACTGTTGCCAAGCATCCCAAACGAAGCCAGTCCCCGGCGGGCGTTCCTCATTGCCATTTTGTGCTTGAGCATCGTTCCAACCAGGTGGAAGCGGACTTAACACGGCAGGTGTATTGTTACATCAACGTGGTGGTCAGCGGTAAAGGTCAGCAATTACTCACTCATGATTTAGCTGTCGGAAGCAACATTAAAGCCGGGGGATTTATCTCGTGGCAAACCGGCCGGAATGGCATAGGTAAGTTAGTGTTGCATGCCGATCATATTGAAAAAATTTAGTTCAGGAGATAAGCCCATGGCACGTTTCTTCCGTCGTCGTAAGTTCTGCCGTTTTACTGCAGAAGGCGTACAAGAGATTGACTACAAAGATGTAGCAACTCTGAAAAACTACATCACTGAAGCTGGTAAAATCGTACCAAGCCGTATCACAGGTACTCGCGCTAAGTACCAGCGTCAGCTGGCTCGCGCTATCAAGCGTTCACGTTACCTGGCTCTGCTGCCATATACTGACAAGCATCAGTAATAGGCCCGGTTTAATTAAGTTTAAGAGGACAAGATAATGCAAGTTATTCTACTTGATAAAATCGGTAACCTGGGCAGCCTTGGTGATCAGGTAAGCGTTAAAGCTGGTTATGCTCGTAACTTCCTGATCCCTCAGGGTAAAGCAGTTATGGCTACCAAATCTAACGTTGAAATGTTTGAAACTCGTCGTGCTGAGCTGGAAGCAAAAGTTGCAGAGCAACTGACTGCTGCTCAAGCTCGCGCTGAGAAAGTTAACGCTCTGGAAGCTGTAGTTATTGCTTCTAAAGCGGGTGACGAAGGCAAACTGTTCGGTTCAATCGGTACTCGTGATATCGCTGATGCAGTAACTGCTGCTGGCGTTGAAGTAGCGAAAAGCGAAGTACGTCTGCCAGAAGGTGCTCTGCGCACAACTGGCGAATATGAGATCAGCCTGCAGCTGCACTCTGACGTATTTGCAACAGTTAAGCTGGAAGTTGTTGCTGCTGAGTAATCAGCACCTGCACTTCTGCGAAAAAACCAGCCTCAGGGCTGGTTTTTTTATGTCTGGAGAGAGGGCTGTCGGCAGGATGGCGCAGCTTAGTAATGACGCTGCTCAGTAATGAAGCTGATCAGTAATGAAATAGCAGGTTGATTGTCATGGTGCCGTCGCGCTTTTGCAGGCCGTCCGGTACCCAGCTGTTGAACTTCTGAGTGTTGCTGAGCTTGATAGCGATATGTTCTGAGATAGCACTGGTGAGAGACACCTGGGTTTCCAGCGTGCTGTTACTGTTACCGGCTATGCCTGTCAGCCGGATATTCAGCTCGACATCTTTGGACGGTTTCCAGATCCAGCGGGTACTGCCACGCAGGATCAGCTCATCGACGGTTTCAGGCACTATGATGTCGTCATCGTCAATTTCGTCTATGTTAGGTTCCTGATGGCGGTAACCCGGCCCGGCTTCTATTTCCATCATCATGTTTTCCAGCCGGATGACCCGGTAGCCGATACCGGTTGCCAGGGTGAAATCCCTGAAATAGGGGCCGTATTTATCGTCGATATAGCTGGTATTGCCCAGCACATATGCCCGCTCATTAATGATGAAGTCGCTCTGTAATTCGAGCTGGCCTTTGCGTTTTTCTTCCTCACCGTCTTCTTCTGCCAGCAGGTATTTGGCTTCGACCTGCTGACGAAACTGATCTTTGACATAGGTCAGCCCCAGCCGGGTATTGAGCGATTTGGTATTCGAGTTGCCGGAAAGCGATTGGTATCCCAGCTCCAGTTCACTGGACCAGGGCGAGGTGATCGGCGGGAGCTCTGGCACTTCGTCTGCACTGGCCTCAGCCATCATGAGCAGGCCGGATGTCAGCACAGGAAGCAGTATGCATTTATTTGCCACGTGCCCTCCCAACTACAGACACAAGAAACGACGGCTTGCACAAAAAAGTGCAGAAAAGGTGTAGGCGGCGCAGTGTAGCTGAATAATGTCAGATGATCGTCAGGATGTTGCGCTATTAGACATAAATTTTGCTGAAGTGCCGTAAGATTGGGCAGCGCAGCTTTTACCGGGTCTTTTTTGTCTGGATGGCTGCCAGCTCGCAGGAATGTTCAGGTATACTAACAGGCCGGATTCAGGTCAAACGTGCAAGTGGTTATGGCAGAGAAAAGTAAACCCAATCGTCCCAAAGACAGTCAGATGGATGCGCTCAAAATGCCGCCTCATTCGCTGGAGGCAGAACAGTCAGTGCTTGGCGGCCTGTTGCTGGATAATGAGCGCTGGGACAGCGTTGCAGAAAAAGTGGTCGCGCGTGATTTTTACAGCCGTCCGCACCGGATGATTTTTGAGTCTGCCGCCGGGTTGCTGGAATCCGGCCAGCCGCTGGATCTGATCACCCTGTCAGAACGTCTTGAGCTGCATGATCAGCTTGATGATGTCGGTGGCTTTGCCTACCTGGCCGAGTTAGCCAAGAACACGCCGTCTGCGGCCAATATTACCGCCTATGCTGAGATTGTCAGGGAGCGTGCGCTGATCCGTGACATGATAGGGGTCGCTAACGAGATTGCCGACGCCGGTTATGATCCTCAGGGCAGAACCAGCGTCGATCTGCTCGATATGGCCGAGAGCAAAGTGTTTGCCATTGCCGAGCAGCGTACCAATGAAAATGAAGGCCCGCAAAATGTCGATACCATACTGGAAAAAACCCTGGAACGTATCGAACTGCTGTATCAGTCGCCTCAGGATGGTGTCACCGGGGTCTCGACCGGCTTTACTGATCTGAATAAGAAAACTGCTGGCCTGCAGGGATCGGATCTGATCATAGTGGCAGCCCGTCCGTCTATGGGTAAAACGACGTTTGCGATGAACCTGTGTGAAAACGCAGCCATGGAGCAGGAAAAACCTGTGCTGATTTTCTCGCTGGAGATGCCCGCCGAACAAATCATGATGCGTATGTTGGCGTCGCTGTCGCGGGTAGACCAGACCAAGATCCGTACCGGACAGCTGGATGATGAAGACTGGGCGCGTATTTCGTCGACCATGGGTATACTGATGGAAAAGAAGAACATGTACATTGATGACAGTTCTGGCCTGACCCCGACAGATGTCCGCTCTCGTGCCCGCCGTATTGCCCGTGAACATGGCGGTCTTAGCATGATCATGGTCGACTACCTTCAGCTGATGCGGGTGCCTGGCTTGCAGGATAACCGTACGCTGGAAATTGCCGAGATCTCCCGCTCGCTGAAAGCCCTGGCGAAAGAGCTGAATGTGCCTGTGGTGGCGCTGTCTCAGCTTAACCGCTCGCTGGAGCAGCGTGCCGACAAGCGTCCGGTAAACTCAGACTTGCGTGAATCCGGTGCCATCGAGCAGGATGCGGACTTGATCATGTTCATCTACCGTGATGAGGTATATCACGAAGACAGTGCACTGAAAGGCATTGCAGAAATCATCATAGGTAAGCAGCGTAATGGTCCCATCGGTAGCGTGCGCCTGACTTTCCAGGGCCAGTTTTCCCGCTTTGATAACTATGCCGGCCCGGCTTTTGATGATGAGTATTAGCGTTAACCCAGCAGCAGGACAATAAATGAAAGCAGCTACCGCCTATATTGATACCCGGGCTTTGCGCCAGAACATGAGTCTGATCAGACAACAGGCGCCCGGCTGCAAGTTGCTCGCCATGGTCAAGGCCAATGGTTACGGGCACGGTCTGGAGCAGGTTGCTACCGGGCTGCCGGATGCAGACGGTTTTGGCGTCGCGAGGATAGAGGAAGCCCTCTCGTTGCGCGCCTGTGGCGTGGTAAAGCCGATTCTTCTGATGGAAGGCTTTTATTCGCCATCGGATTTACCTGTGCTGGTGACCAATAATATTCAGACCGTGGTCCACACCATAGAGCAGTTGGAAGCCCTGGAGCAGGCAGTGCTGGAGACGCCGGTGAAAGTCTGGCTCAAAATTGACAGCGGCATGCATCGTCTCGGCGTGCGTCCGGAAGAGTTCCAGGCTTTTGTCGAGCGCCTGCATGCCAGCCAGAATGTGGCACAGCCGCTGCGGTATATGAGCCACTTTGCCTGTGCCGATGAGCTGGACAGCCCGGTGACAGACAGTCAGATCCAAACTTTTATGTCCCTGACGCAAGGTTGCCGTGGCGAGCGCTCTCTGGCCAATTCTGCGGGTATTCTGGCCTGGCCGGACAGCCACCTGGAGTGGATTCGTCCCGGCATTATTATGTACGGCATTTCGCCGTTTGCTGATAAGACGCACTCTGCCGAGGCCTTTGGTATGCAACCTGTGATGACACTGACCTCCAGTGTGATTGCGGTGCGGACACTCAGGCAAGGGGAAGCGGTCGGTTATGGCGGCACCTGGGTCAGCGAGCGGGATACCAAAGTCGGCGTGGTGGCCATAGGTTATGGCGACGGCTATCCGCGCACCGCGCCGAACGGTACGCCTGTACTGATTAACGGCCGCTGGGTGCCGATTGCAGGCCGGGTCTCTATGGATATGCTGACGGTCGATCTGGGGCCGGATGCCACTGATCGGGTGGGCGATGAAGCAGTATTATGGGGACAGGGATTACCTGCCGAGGTGGTGGCCGATCATGTTGGTACCATAGCGTACGAACTGGTCACCAAGCTGACATCGCGTGTGGCTATGGCGTACCGCTGACAATGAAGAAACTGTTATGCTGACACCCTTATATCGCCGGGCATTATCCCGTACAAGTATCCGCCATCCCAGACAAGCCGTGGTCAATGCCACGGCTTGGTTGTTTTCAGCCTTGCTTTGGGCGGGCTATCCTGCGGTTGCCTGTGCCTCTGATGACGGTATTAAGATCAATACCGGCGGTTATGATGACGAGGGCGAACTGAATTGGGCAAAAGATTATGCCGTGGTGCCCTTTGCTTTTTATACCGACAACATCGGTTTTGCTTTAGGCATGGCCGGAGTGGTCAAAGGCGCTTTTCAGCCACAGGCCTCACTGTTCGGGGCCGGCCTGAAAGGGAACAAGGGAACCTGGCTGACCTATATACGCGGCGATAACTTCCGCTTCAGCAACGACAGCCGCTGGCTGTTAGGTGCCGAGATCTACAACGCCGATTTTCAGCATACCGATTTTTATCTCGGAGAGGCGGCCAGCAATGATTCAAGCGCCCTGGATGCCTTCAATGCCAATGCCTATGATGCCAGATACCGGATGTTTGCCCGTTATATCTTTCCATTGGGCTCTGCAACGGCCAACCCTCTGGCTGCTCTGGCGCTGGAACGCCCGCTGACCGGCAGTACGCCGTGGCAAAGCGGGATCACGTCCATTGAATTTCGCCCTTATTACCAGAGCCGCCGCTTTCACGACTCCCCGCCTTTGCCGGACACGGAATTTGCCGATACTGATGAGGTCTGGGCGCTGGAAACCCGTCTGGAGTGGGATAATCTCAACAGCGAACATAACCCCAGCCAGGGATCGCACAGCCTGCTGACGGTGACCACAGATCCCGGCAGCAGCGATCGTGAAAGCTGGTGGCAGTGGGAGCTCAGTCAGAGCTGGTTCTGGGACATAGGGCCGGGCGGTGATTGGTTTGAGCAGCAGGTGATTGCCTTTAATGCCTATTTGTCGGATGTGCCGAGCTGGGATCAGAGTGAGCAGGTGCAGGGGCAAACCCGTTATCACAGGCCGCCAGAGTTTGCCCGTGCCAGCCTTGGCGGTCTGTTTCGCCTGCGCAGTTATCCCGGCGGGCGTTTTTCTGATCGCAGTGCGCTCAGTTACAGCATGGAATACCGGGTCATGCCCGAGTGGCAACCGCTGAGCGGCTGGCCGGTGTTTGACTGGTATGATGTTCCCTGGTGGCAATGGGTGCTGTTTACCGATTTGGGGCGGGTGGCTGACGAGTTTGATCTTGCTGAACTGAACCAGGACATGCGCTGGAGTGCCGGAGGCGCAGTGCGCTTTCAGGTAGAAGGGGTGGTGGTACGGGCTGAAATGGCATGGGGTGAAGAGGAAAGTAGTTTCAACGTCATGGTGAATCAGCCATTCTGAGAGCGGTGCTTTAGCTGTTCGTCCTCCTTGCCAAGGGGAGGGAATAGCGGAGCTTCAGCAAATTCTGTACAGTTCCTCCCCCTTTGGTCGGGGGAGGCTGGGAGGGTTACTGGGGCGCAGACTCAAAAGCCGCGCAGCTGAATACGGCGCAGAAACTCTGTCATCACCCGGTCGTAGAGCAGATCGCCAAGGAAAGCATCCTCGACTTTATGATCGATACTCGGGTTGTCGTTCACTTCTATCACCACCACCTGGCCATTCACTTCCTTCAGATCAACGCCGTACAGACCAGAGCCAATCTGGTTGGCCGCTTTGAGAGCAACCTCGATAACGTTCTTCGGCACCTGCTTCAAATCCAGCGTTTCAAAGCCGCCCGAGGTCACCCGGCCGCTGTTATGGTGCTGATAAATCTGCCAGTGGCCGCGGCTCATATAGTATTTACAAGCAAACAGCGGCTGACGGTTGAGGATACCAATCCGCCAGTCAAAATCTGTCGGCAGAAACTCCTGGGCCAGAATCAGCGTACTGCGCGCAAACAGGGTATCCATTTGGGTCAGCAGCTCTTCCCGGCTTTTGACTTTCACCACGCCGACGGAAAAAGCACCGTCCGGCACTTTGAGCACCATAGGAAAACCTATGTCGTTTTCGGCCTGTTCGAGCCAGTTAGGATCGAAGCTTTTCAGCACCACACTTTTCGGGGTCGGGACTTTGTGCAACCGCAACAATTCGGTGAGAAACACCTTGTTGGTGCATTTCATGATCGACTCCGGATCGTCCATCACGATCAGGCCCAGCTTCTCCGCCGTTTTGGCAAAACGGTAAGTGAAGTTACCGATATTGGTGGTGGCACGAATGAACAGGCCATCAAATTCGCCCAGCCGCGACAGGTCATCCGGCGTAATGGCCTGCAGCCGCATGCCCAGACGCTTGGCGGCTTTCTTGAAATTGTGCAGTGCCGCACTGTCTGACGGCGGCATCTTTTCGTATGGATCGACCAGCAGCGCCAGATCGTAGCGTGCATTCTTGCTGGGCTTGGGTGAGCGCCATACCTTGTTAGAAAAACGTTCCAGTGCATCGGCAAACAAATCCTGTTCAGGATCCGTCAAATCCTGAAACGGGAACGGCGTGATCTGCTCTACCTGCCAGTGCGAATCGGAGCGGCGGATAATGACCTTAATCACAGGCACCATAAAGTGCTCGAACAGGCGGCGCGCCATTTTTTCAAAGCCGGGCACTTTGGACTGACCAAAATAAATTTTTTCTTCGAGCTGATCCCCAGACGACTGCAACTGGTGCGCAAAGGCTTTTTCCAGCTGGTCTGACGGTACCGACAACAGGAAGGGCTGAGATAAGTCATTAATCGTCATCACACGGGGAATGACCCTGTGCCCGCGGGCTTCAGCCATCAGCGAGCAGTAATAACCGCTGCTCATGTAACCGTAGTCGCGACACAGGTTTATGACCTGAGTGGCTTTGTTTTCACAAAACGCGCCCTGCTGCAAATATGTGTCGACAGTGACAACCCTGTCAGAGGGAAAATACTGCCGCCAGTCACTGTCGTTGTCGGTAATAATGAGGACTTTTGTCATCTTTTTCTTCACCTATAGCCTTACGGCTAATTTTGGGATTAAATCGAACTAGTCCACTCAAGCGTGAATAAGTCCATGATAGTCCGTATTGCACAGCTTTATGATCTAGATAGTTTAAATGCTCTGGAGGCTCAGCTTTTTGATGGGGATCGAATTTCACCCCGTCAGATGCGGCGGTTTATTAAATCACCCCAGAGCGTGCTGTTTGTCGCGGAAGATGAAGGCCGGATAGCTGGCTATGGGCTGGTGTTATTTCACCGGGGTACCCAGCTGGCGCGGTTGTATTCCCTTGCCGTCGATCCCGTTTATCGAGGCAGGCACATTGCTCAGCAGTTACTGTCTGCCTGTGAAGCGGCGGCACTGGAAAACGGTTTCAATACATTAAGGCTGGAAGTGCGCAATGACAATCTCGCGGCGCGAAATCTTTATGAAAAATGCGGTTATAAACCATTAAAAATTTTAATCCATTATTACGATGATCTGGCCGATGGCGTCAGGATGCAAAAACGCCTGAGCCCTATGGAAGCTAAGCATCTGCTGCCACTCCCTTTGTATGTGCAGACCACGCCATTCACCTGTGGTCCGGCCTGCTTAATGATGAGTCTGTCTTATCTGGACCCAGCTTTTCAGCCCAGCCGGCAGACCGAGATGCAGCTGTGGCGGGAGGCTACCACTATCTTCATGGCCTCGGGGCACGGTGGGTGCAGCGGACACGGGTTGGCACTGGCGGCAAACCGGCGCGGGTGCAAAGTGGAATTGTGGGCTCAGTCGCTGTCAACGCCTTTTATAGACAGTGTTCGCGATCCCAGGAAAAAGGACATTATCGAGCTGGTCCATCAGGATTTTTGTCAGCAGATGGATGAGGCCGGTGTGCCTGTGGTGGATGCCATGCCGGCGGTTAGTCAGATTGAAGACTGGCTGAAGCAAGGGTACTGTTTGCTGATGCTGATCAGCACCTATCGTTTCAACGGCTGCAAAGAGCCACACTGGATTGTGCTGAGCGGCGTCAGCGAACAGTTCTTTTTCTTTCATGACCCTTTCGCCGAAGACAAGGCGGACAGCAGCCATCGCGCCCATATTCCGCTCAATAAAGCCGGGCTGAGCCAGATCCTCGGCTTTGGCCGCCAGAAACAGACGGCCTGTGTGGTGATCAAGTCCTAGCGGGCCGTGTCCTCTGGGGCATCACAGTCAGGGACATGATGCTGATTGCTACATGCCGAACGGGAAATCTTTCATCCCTTGTTGCAGTTCTTCTCGCACCGGGGCTAAGGCTCTGGCGTAGGCTGCCAGAGATTTGATGGTATATCTCGCCCGGCCGTCGAATCGCTCATCGCTGACGGCCTTGTCCGCTGTCAGCAGAGTCTCACAGTCGCGGAAGATCAAATGATCCGGAATGAAGCACGCATGGTTGTTCTTACTGCCTGTCATGCGCAGCTCACTGATAGGGTAGACACCGTTCACGCTTGCGGAAACACTGGCCAGCAGTACGGGTTTGTGACCCAGTTCTGCCGACGTGCACAGCAACAGGAAGTTTTTGAGGGCCGGGGTTGCCATGCCATGCCATTCCGGTGTGATCAGTACCACAGCGTCCGATGTTTTCAGTTCTTCAGCGAGTGCTCGCCAGCCACTCCATTCCTCACTGCCACTCCAGACCCCTTCGTTCCAGAGCGGCAGATTAAGGGTACTTAAATCCATGATCTCTGCTTCCTCGAACCCTTGGCCATGAGCCAGTGCCTGTAAATAGGCTGCCGCCTTCACGCTGTGAGATTGTTCACGATGACTGCCTGAAATAATGCTGAGTTTCATAATGCTTTTCCTTATCGCTGAGAGGTTGCCGACTGATTCAGTGCTATAATGATTAAAACTTTTACGTAAGTATCTTTTATGAAAGATATGTAATGAAAGGTACGCCTGAGAAATCTTTTTTTCAAGTATCTTTTTAAAAAAATAGTTTGAGAGAATTATATGCATCACGATCATGTAGACAGGTTACTGACACAATGGCAACAGCAACGCCCTGATCTGGATTGTTCGCCAATGGCCGTGATTGGCCGCATAAGCCGCATGAGCAGACTGATCGACAAGAAAATAAATAAGACGTTTAAAAACTATGATTTAAGTGCGATTGAGTTTGATATCCTGGCAACATTGAGGCGTTGTAATACCCCTCTGACCCCGACCGAACTTTACCAGACCCTGATGCTGTCATCCGGTGCCATGAGTACCCGCATTGAGCAGTTGGCCAAGCGCGGGTTGATTGAACGCATAGCCAGCCCCGAAGACAGACGAAGCTGCAGTGTGGCGCTGACAGAGAAAGGCCGGGCTTTAATTGACCAGGCTGTTGAAGCGCATGTCGTTAATGAGAAAGCCATTCTTGATCCGCTGACACAAGAACAGCGACAGCAACTGGCTGCGCTGCTGAGAGCCTGGCTACTGAGCAATGAGTCCTGATCCTTCAGCCAGATAGGGCTATGATTTATTCAACAATCTGTTGTTCAATTTCATCAGTAATGTGAGAGGAATCAGACCGAAGTTCAGATTGGTACTACTGAGTTACATGCTTTCTGTCGATTTTCTCTCTTGGTTTCTTTCGGACTGCAGGATAATTTCCTATAGTTTAGCGGCTATGCATGATTCACCGAAAGCGTGACCTGGAGCAAGGCAGGTAGGGCGGTAGCGACGGCATAATTAACAATAAGTTGTAAAATTACCAAAATATCGCCATGCTTATGGCCAGTTTGGCTGTGCAAACGCCGTTGAATTGGACATTCACTGCCGCACCACCAGTTGTGCTGTAGTGAAAAAATAACACATCAGGAACGTCATTATGTTGAAAAACATTAACCCCACGCAAACAACTGCCTGGCAGGCACTGACTGCCCATTTTGAACAGGCACAGGATCTTCAGCTCAGCGAGCTGTTTGCTAAAGACTCATCACGTTTCGAGACGTTTTCCGCGGCGTTCGGCAACGATATCCTGCTGGATTATTCAAAGAACCTTATCACTGAAGAAACGCTGGCCAAGCTGTTTGATCTGGCTGAACAGACCGAGCTGAAAACCGCCATTGCGTCTATGTTCAACGGTGAAAAAATTAACCGCACCGAAGACCGCGCCGTACTGCATGTCGCGCTGCGTAACCGCAGCAATACGCCAGTGCTGGTGGACGGCGAAGATGTAATGCCGCATGTGAATGCCGTGCTGGCGAAAATGCAGCAGTTCTCCGACCGTATTATTGGCGGTGACTGGAAAGGGTATACAGGCAAAGCCATCACAGATGTGGTCAATATCGGCATCGGTGGTTCTGATCTGGGTCCTTACATGGTGTCTGAAGCATTGGCGCCGTACAAAACCCGTCTCAACCTGCATTTTGTCTCTAATGTAGACGGCACCCATATTGCTGAAACCCTGAAGGGGCTGAACCCGGAAACGACTCTGTTCCTGGTGGCGTCAAAAACCTTCACCACTCAGGAAACCATGACCAACGCCCACTCGGCGCGTGACTGGTTCCTGGCTGAGGCCAAAGATCCAGCGCATGTAGCGAAGCACTTTGCCGCCCTGTCGACCAATGCCGGTGCGGTGTCTGCCTTTGGTATTGATACCGACAATATGTTCGAATTCTGGGACTGGGTCGGCGGCCGTTATTCACTGTGGTCAGCGATTGGTTTGTCGATCTGCCTGGCTGTGGGTTACGAGCGTTTCGAAGAACTGCTGGCCGGTGCGCATGCGATGGATAAGCATTTTGCACAAGCGCCGCTGACCGAGAATCTTCCGGTCATTCTGGCGCTGATTGGCCTGTGGTATAACAACTTCTTCGGTGCCGAATCCGAAGCCATTTTACCGTACGATCAGTATATGCACCGTTTTGCGGCTTACTTCCAGCAAGGCAACATGGAATCGAACGGTAAGTATGTCGACCGCGGCGGTAATCCTGTGGATTATCAGACCGGACCAATTATCTGGGGCGAACCGGGCACTAATGGTCAGCATGCGTTTTATCAGTTGATCCATCAGGGCACTAAGCTGATCCCGTGTGATTTTATTGCCCCGGCAATCAGCCACAATCAGTTGGGTGATCACCACCCTAAACTGATGGCAAATTTCTTTGCACAGACCGAAGCGCTGGCATTTGGTAAAACCCGCGAGCAGGTGGAAGCGGAATTCACCGCGGCAGGTAAAACGCCGGAGGAAGCCGCAGAGCTGGCGCCTTTTAAAGTGTTCGAAGGTAACCGTCCGACCAACTCCATTCTGGTTAAGCAAGTGACCCCGTATACCTTGGGTGCGCTGATCGCGATGTATGAGCATAAGATCTTCACCCAGGGCGTGATTTGGAATATCTACAGCTTCGATCAGTGGGGCGTTGAGCTGGGTAAACAGCTGGCCAATCAGATCCTGCCGGAGCTGGCGGACAACGCAGCGGTGAGCAGCCATGACAGCTCGACCAATGGCCTGATCAATACCTTTAAGCAATGGCGTCAGTAATCTTGACGAAAGCCTGAAATGATAAAACGCCGCTTTTGCGGCGTTTTTCTTAGTTGCGGTATGCCTTACGGTTAAGACAGGGCGACCACTTCGCTGGCTTGTGGGCCTTTCTGGCCGTCAGTAACGATAAACTCAACGTTTTGGCCTTCTCTCAGGGTACGACGTCCCTGAGCCTGAATGGCGCTGAAGTGAACAAATACATCTTTGCCATCAGCAGCAGAGATAAAACCAAAACCTTTATCATCGTTGAACCATTTAACGGTTCCTGTCAGTTTGCTCATTTGACGATCTTTCCTTTGTAATCTATTCCTTGCGTTACCCGAAGGCAGGCAACACGAATGCTATTAACAGGTATCTTTATAGGTGAGTAGATACCTAAATAGCATTTCCAGTCTAGATCGTAACCGGAATGCGGGGCAATGATTTATGCGTTATTTATGCAAAAAGAGTGAAAGGGTTAAGCATAGTCACGGCAATAGGTCAGGCCAGTTTGCACTGGCCTGCAGAAAAAGAAGTGGTGTTTGAAAGCGTTAGCGGTCGAAGCTGATTTCGATGAAGGCTTTGCCGTATTCAGATTCAAACGGCATGATGATGATCGCCCCTTCACTTTTGTGCGTGATGGTGTGGCCGCGGCCTGACACAACTGCGGGGGTGGCCATTTCAAAGTCATAGCCTTTTTCAGACAGAATACGTTTAGCACCACCTGTGACCATATTGGTGATCTCGCCAACCATATCGGTGACTTCATCATTGATGCCATTTGGCCGCTCGCCCAGCATGCGCTGCATAATTTCCAGCGCGAGGCCTTCATCAAAGGTAATGGACATCGAGCCTCTGGTCTGCGGACCAATCATACCAATCAGGCCAGATACATCACCTCGGGCGACTTCATCTTTTTTCAGCAGAGGTTTTTGCGGGGCCAGCTCCATTGACGCCATGGTCTTGAGCACATTCAGCAGAGAGGCCAGAAACGGGTTTACAAATTCTGCTCGCATAGGATCTGGATTGCCTTGTTGTTGTTCAGAAACGGACTACTTCTTATGTTGGCATGCTTGGCACACACCGTGGCTTTCAACCACATGGTGAGAAATCTGAAAGCCCTGTTGTTGTGCCTTTAGTTTTAGCATTTTAGCCAATTCATCGTCGTGACATTCCTCCACATGACTGCATTCATCGCAAATTAATAGCTGTGAACAATGAGAGGCATGGTCCAACAGATTGCAGGCGATATAACTGTTTGTCGACTCGACTTTATGGACAAAGCCCTGGGCCAGCAGAAAGTCGAGTGCGCGGTACACAGTGGGAGGCTTGGCCTGAGGTTCAGTTTCCCGAAGCAAATCAAGCAGCTCGTAGGCGCTGATTGAACTTTGGCGTTCAACAATCAGCTCCAGTACTTTCTGGCGTTGCGGGGTCAGCCGGACTCCACGTTGATCACAGAGTGTTTGGGCCTGATTCAGCAGTTGCATATGATTTGCCATACTTCCTCAAAAAAGCGACTAGCGTCATAGTCTATCATAGCATTTCAAAAACCTAGCTCTGAGAGACATAATCCATTACGGATGGACAAAATTTTCGTGTAACTGATCACATTCGCATCAGCGGTTAAGTCGCTGACGGTATGAACGATTGATTCATTGACTGGTTTGTAAGTCAAAAAATGCCGCCTATTCAGGACATGGTGCTTTCAGCGCCGGCAGTCATCTGCCATTGCTGTTGTCCTGAACAATGCGAGGCAAAGTGTATGCAGAAACCACTAAATGGCAAGCAGGACTTAAAGGGCCGGGTGATCTTTTCAGGGCCAACGTCGCTCTGGCCCCGGATAAGAGCTATTGCAGATTCTGGAAAGTGTCACAATCTTTGGGATTGCCGGATTCGAACCCTTTGCGAAACCAGCTTGCCCGCTGCTCAGAGGTACCGTGAGTAAAGGCATCTGGCTGTACGGCCTGACCTGCCATTTCCTGCAGCCTGTCGTCACCCACGGAACTGGCGGCTTTCAGCCCTTCTTCAATATCGCCGGGCTCCAGTAACTGCATGTCATTGTGAACATAGTAGCCCCAGACACCGGCATAGCAGTCGGCCTGTAGCTCAAGCATCACGCTTAAGCGATTGGCATCGGTTTCGCTGGCCTGCTGTTGCATTTGAGCGACCTGCTTGTTGGTGCCCAGCACGTTTTGCACATGATGACCCACCTCGTGTGCTATCACATAGGCAAAAGCAAAATCACCGGGCGCCCCCAGTTTTTTCAGCTCATCCATAAAGCTGAGATCCAGATAAACCTTGCTGTCGGCAGGACAATAAAATGGCCCGGACTGTGCCTGACCCATGCCACAGCCTGTCTGGGTGATATTGTTGTACAGCACCAGCTGTGGTTCGGGATACTGGCCGTCGAACAGCTTGCTCCACACGGTTTCTGTGGTGCCCAGAATCGCCGCGACAAACTGAGCCTCTTCGTCACTGGCCGGTAAGCCACCGGTTTGTGCGCCTTCCTGTTGCTGCATCGCCCCGGAACCGGGCTGAACGTCCATCATTCCGGATCCACCGGTAAAATACTGATAAGCCAGGTATATCCCGCCGACAACCAGAATAAGTTTACCTACTTTGGTTTTGAGCAGGAAAGGGAGAAAACGCAGTAATCCAGCGACCGCCATCCCGGAGTGAGCTGGCCCCTGACCGCGTCTGTCATCAATGTTGGTACTTTGTTTGGTCTTGCGCCAGCGCATAGGTTTTCCCCTGAGTCGTGAAGAGGTTCTCAACAAGTCTGAACGAAAAGTGCCCTTTTTTCCTGTTACACCCTGAGACGGGAGGCATTTTCATTCAGCAGCACAACACGCTTTTCAGTTAGCCGAGATCTTCTGCTTTGCAAATCCGTGAAAAATCAGCATTTTGGTCTGCTGTAAAGCCTGGTCTCTGCAATCTTATGACTGATTTTTATTGTGATGATTTTAACTTGATGAAATATAAGAAGTGATCAGCAGGTTTTTTACCTGTTCGGATTTGTTTACATCCTTCAGTTATCAGGTTAAGCCCATCATAGTGGCCAGATAGCGATATAAAAACAGCAGGTTACTTATGCCTTGCTATGAGTCTCAACTTGTATGTAACCACGCATCTCTCTGTTTCATTAATAAAATTTGGTGTTTTCATCTTATGTATAAGGGCGTAGTTGCGTATAGATTTTAACTGTGCCTGATGTGAGGGGTAGGCAATTCCAAGTAACGGACAAACATAAAAAAGGACTAACAATGTTTAAGACAATGCTAGGTTGCTGTATCACGTCTGCGCTGGTATTAGCCAGTGCTGCCATTCAGGCTGAAGACTCGCAGTTTGCAGTAAGTTCGGAGTCACAGGCCAGGCTGATCACCGCGGCACCTGAGAAGGCCGTCGCCAATCAGTATATTGTGGTGTTAAAAGAACCGGCGTATATCGCCAATGATATCGCCGCGCGTGTCGAGTTTGTGGCTCGTACTGTCGAGTCTATCAGTACACTTCATGCTGTGACTGCTGAAAGGGTGTTTGATTCTGCCCTGAGCGGCTTTGTCGCTGAGCTGACGGCAGAGCAACTCAATACACTTCGTCAGGACAATCAGGTTGACTACATAGAGCAGGATCAGCGGATTTCACTTGATCCGGTTTTCCCGGAAGCTTTTGATGCCCAGCAGACCAATGCCACCTGGGGCTTGGATCGTGTGGATCAGCGCAACCTGCCGCTGGACGGTAATTTTGTCACTCAATATAACGGCGCAGGCGTGACGGCGTACGTCATTGATACCGGTGTCACCACCACCCATGCCGAGTTCGGCGGTCGTGCCCGTTCCGGCTACGATTTCGTCGATAACGACAGCAATGCCACCGACTGTAATGGTCACGGTACGCATGTTGCCGGCACCATTGGCGGTACGCGCTACGGTGTGGCGAAGAACGTCAGCCTGGTCGGGGTGCGGGTACTGAGCTGTAATGGCTCGGGCACCACATCAGGGGTGATTGCCGGTGTTGACTGGGTGAAGCAGAATGCCACTGGTCCTTCTGTGGCGAATATGAGCCTGGGCGGCGGTATTTCGACCGCACTGGACAGCGCCATCAACAGCGCGGTGAATTCAGGCGTCAGCTTTATGCTGGCAGCGGGAAATGAGAATCAGGATGCTTGCAATGTCTCACCCGCCAGGGTGGCAAATGGTATCACTGTCGGCTCGACAACCAGTTCTGATCAGCGTTCCAGCTTTTCTAACTGGGGCAGCTGTGTCGACATTTTTGCGCCGGGATCCTCCATTACCTCCGCCTGGTATGACGGCAGCTACAAAACCATCAGCGGAACCTCGATGGCCACACCGCACGTTGCCGGGGTCGCTGCGCTGTATCTCGATGAGTATCCGAACCTGACCCCTTCTCAGGTCAGTCAGTTACTGGCCCAGCGCGGCACTACAGGTAAAGTGAGTGATTCACGCAATAGCCTTAATCTGCTGGCTTACAGCGGTACAGATAATGGCGGCGGCGATCCGGGTACACCGTCAGACGGCAAACTGGAAAACGGTAAAGTGCAAAGTGGCCTGAACGGGACGTCCGGTAGTGAGCAGCATTACTACATTGATGTGCCGGCAGGGCGTACCTTAACTGTCCGTACCTATGGTGGAACGGGGGATGCCGATCTGTATGTTCGCCTCGGGCAGAAAGCCACCAAATCCAGCTGGGATTGCCGGCCTTACCGTGCGGGTAACAGCGAAACCTGCTCTATCACCCCCACTCAGTCTGGTCGCTATCACATCATGCTGAATGGCTATAACACCTATGGCAGCCTGTCGCTGCAGGCTAGCTTCTGAATCGTTATCGCCGATAAATTGATGACTGCCGCGCCCCGGACAAGGACAGTTCAGGGCGTTTTTTTGTTAACCCTTATTCAGTCGTTGAAATGCGACGCTCTGCACCGGATAACCCGACTAGCTTTAATGAAGCTGAGCGAGCACTTCTGCCGCTCTGTTTTGCCTGTCATTCGCAATCCGGCCAACACCGGTTAAGGAGCCGCAATGGGTTTGTTCAACGATATTCTCAACAAGCTTGGCTTTGGAAAAAAATCACCCCAGACACCAACGCCATCTTCCAACGTCACATTTGCCCCCGATGAAACGCCTGCACCCGCGTCTCCGGCTGAGCCAGCCGCTCCGGCCATGGAAACTGTCGATGTGGTTGCCAAACTGGAAGCTATGGCGGCTGACCATCCGGAAGCACTGAACTGGAAAACCTCTATTGTCGATCTGCTGAAACTGCTGGGTCTCGACAGCAGCCTGTCAGCCCGCAAAGAACTGGCGACTGAACTGGGCTGCCCCGCAGACAAAATGGCCGACTCCGCCCAAATGAATATGTGGCTGCATAAAACCGTGCTACAGAAACTGGCCGACAACGGCGGT
This sequence comes from Photobacterium sp. WH24, assembly GCF_019204055.1. NCBI lineage: Bacteria > Pseudomonadati > Pseudomonadota > Gammaproteobacteria > Vibrionales > Vibrionaceae > Photobacterium > Photobacterium sp. WH24. The sequence continues at coordinate 37,106 of NZ_JAGSOZ010000021.1, forward strand.
GACGTGCCGGATGAATTGCTGTAAATACAAATTTCCTGACTGAATGGCGTAGAGGCTGTCAGGTGTGTAATTAGAGAAGGAAGGGAAACAGCCCCAATCTCAGCAGGGGCTGTTGCTTTTAACCTAATTTTTGTATTGCTTAAAACCGTGATTACATCGGAATGTAGTCGATAAATATTTTCGAGACTTTGCCATCCAGACCGTTGTGATAAAAGCTTTCGCATCTCACTTTCCCTCCGGCATACTCGCCACCTGAGTTAAAGGTGCCTATTGTTGCTTCAGCAACCGGGCCTATCACTGTAATTCGAGCCCAGTCATCACTCTCAGACGCGGATGGGCTGTCGTAGACTTTTATGATGGTAATGCCGCTTGGAATATTTTGAAGTTTCAGGGAACGTGCTTCGTCATTTGAAAAACCATGATCACCGCTTTTACAGTCGATATTATAGTTTTGACTGCCGTTTAGCGTATTACCCACTTGATCCTGAGTGCCGCCATTTCCTTCCCAAAATGTAATTTGTCCAGCCATGTTGAATCTCCTTGACGTTGTTGTTTGTGTTTATGTACACATCATATGCAATAACAACAATAGACAGGATTTTGAAAAAGGCACTACCGATTGTGTGAAATCACACGTAAGTTTATAAACAAACGAAACCGACGTAATAGAAATACAGCAACAGCCGACGGCTGGCCTCTCCCCAGTATTGGCCGCGGTAACGCAAGATTTCAATCCCTAAGCTGATCTGATACGCGGGTTATGTTGAAATCTCAGCTCGTTTCTTCTTTTTGCTGCATGGCGTAACCCACGTACTCATCGATGGTCAGTGCGGGCATGTCTACAGCCTTTTTCCTGATCATTTTGTATTCTGCATGTATAATACGCCCCTGCTTTTTAACGAAGATAGTTGCTTTGTACCGCCTGTTGTCGCTTTCGATGTCGTTTTCGACGATGAATGAGGCGAGATTGTCCTGCTCTGGAAGGGGACTGCGAGGGTACAGTGAACGGAATTCGGGCAATTTCAATTGAAGTGACAGGAAATTCAGAATGACGCTACACACTGAAAATACTCAGGAAAATCGCGGCCTCGCTGGCGATCACCCCTCATGCCGCTTTTCTGTGGCCCCCATGTTGGATAATGCGCACAATTAGCGCCCTGTCTGGGCTCGTGCACAATATACGTACCGAATCCGTAACATACTACCTTCCTAGATGTCTTTTCAATATTAATCGTTAAATATGTCCTCATAGAAACATGCATTGCATAACATTTATGGCTGATTATTTAGTTTAGAATTACTTAGTGGCCCACTTATCACAGGAAGGTTTCAAATGATATGGATATTGATAGTTAATGCTTTATTGTATGTTGTTACCAAATATCCTAGGCTAGTTTTAGATCAAAATAACTTCTTTTTCGTTCGGAATACGCATAAGAAAGAGTTTATAATTTTGAGGTGGATTAAAAAATTTGTAATTAAATTTTTTAAGGTTTTTTTAGTGAGAGATAAATCGAACAATTTGACCTTGATATGTTTTTGTAATGCCATTTTAATACTTTCTATTTTTGAAGTTTCTCAATTAGTAGAAAGCTTGTTGATATCGATCGCTGCTGCTTGTATTTTTCATTATTTTGTTGTTGCAATCCCAGAGGAAAGAAAGAAAATATTCACTGTGAGAAAATTCTCTCATTTAATGCAAGACTTCATGCAAAGAGATGACTGTATCTATTTAATTAATAGAACTCATAGCAAAGAATTTGAAATAAACAAATTAGATGAGTATGAACGAGAAAGATTTACACATAACTTTTTGTCAAAAATGAGTTTTCCTGTAGGTGGAAAGGATAATCAATTTGTTCTGAATGATATCAGAAACCCTATAAAAACTGGTTTTGTAAATAAAAATGATAAAATGTCAGATATCTGGAATATTATACTTGAATACGATAAAAATTTTTTGCTGGAAATGAAAAGTATAGATTTATCAACTTTTCCAGATTTGTCTATATCAATTGATATATTCCAGAGCCAATACGTTAATGTAGTAAAGTTTGCTAAGCCTAATCAATGGTATTGGTATTTTGGTTATTTGAATACTAGGCAGAATGTTATTGCTGAGTATGTTAACACGGCTGGTAATTACGCCCATGGTCACGAGCTAAGGTTCAGAGATTACAAAGGAATTAAAAGTATACATATATAAGTCCTAATGAAACAGTCAACTTTTGAATTAGTTGACTGTTTATATAAACCTTTGCAATAGTAACTACATCCGCTGTCCAGACCAAACAACCTCACCAACCACTTCAAAATCACTACTCATGACTTCTTCTTTGCTTAGTTCCCAAGGCTGGTAATTGTCATTGTCACTAGTGACTGACAGACCATGCTTTGAAAATTGCAGACGCTTTACCATCAACTGACCATCAAAACGGAAAACGTAAATCCCATCTCCCGTGTACTGATCCACTCGGTTTACCATCACCAAAGAGCCATTTTTGAGCGTAGGGTACATACTGTCGCCCTTGACTGGCATTAGAAAAATGTTGTTTGCGTTTACGCCTATCTCGTTGTTGATGAATGTCTCGCTGAATACGATGTCACTGGACTTCTCTTCACTCACCACTAAGGCACCGTGTCCGGCACTCACTTCAACTTCATATAAATCCAAATGTACATAACCTCTTGGCGGAGCGATTACCCCATTTTGTGATATCTGTCTCGCTTTTATGAAAATATCTTCAGGGATGTGATCACGGTACTTCCAGTTAGAAATGGTCTTTGGGGATTTACCTAAAACCCTTGCCAGATCTACGTTCTTGGCAGTGTTGGTGAGCTTCTTCAGTTCCTTAAGTTGTTCCTCAAAAGTTCCCATTTCAATCTCCTGGTGTATTTATGGGGTTGATTTGCTCTCTTTGATCCTCAATAATTCCCTTTGTTGTCATTGAGGGATATTTAAGGTTGTTTGGATTGCCCTAAATGTCTCCAAGTTTACTACATGGAGGATCTATGAACACTAGTTTTGCTTTATTTGCCCGTTTTGAAAGCCCAATCGTCGAGTTGAAGCAGGTATCACAAGAGTTCTTTGGCGTCACGCCAAAGACTGCCGAACAAAGGGCTAAGGCTTGTGACTTCCCGGTGCCGACCTTCAAATTGCGTGACTCAGAACGTTGCCCAACCATGATCAAAATTGAGGACTTAGCGGCCCACATCGACAAGAAATACGCAGAAGCGCAAGCGGAATGGCGTTCGGTGCACGGTTAAGGGGGATGCATGGATCCTATACACGCCCCTTGCCCGGATATGGCTGGCATGGTCAGCCCTGATCCAGAGAAACGCCAGCGTGCTGTGTTCCTGCTGGGTAAGTTGCGGGAAAAGCACGGGATAAGAAAGCGCACTTACACACCCCGCCCGATGAACTACACATGCACGCCAACAGGCTGCTATGAGGTCAATGAGTAATGCAACACGGTACGGTTTTTACTCGTCATTTCTTAAAACGTCTCCCGCAAGTCGTCCGTCAGGATATCCGCACCAAGATAGCCAGCCGCCAGCAGCGCGGCGGGGCTACCCGTGACAACCTTGACCGCTTCAGTGATGAGGCGGTCAAGTTCGGTTTGAAAGTCGCCCCCTTCATTGAAAACAAGTTTTCTTTTGTCGACAGTCGCAACAAGGTCAACGCCGAGCGTCTGAGCCACAACATTCTGATGCGAGACGAGGCCGTGCGTAAGCTGGCCCGTCTGGTTGCTGATGAGAATATGCAGGCAATGAAAGACATTGACCCGCAGGTTTTTGACAGTTTTCTTGAGGCCATGAAGCACATTTATTCTGTGCTGGCTGAGAATATCCGCGCCATTTCCATTAACCCGCCAGTCATGCCGGGCGACAAGATGGAAGAAGAACGGGCCGAGCAAGAACTCACGGCTTCAGTGCTGAAAATGCAGTCTGAAGAATGGATTGAGCGCCGCCTGTTACACCTTCGGGCGCAGTACATTGAGTACGCTCAGATTGCCCTTGAGCGCGTCGGCGACAAGGGGCACCAGTCGAAATATATTTCCTATCCGTCTTTCCAAAACTGGAAGAACAAGCAGCGTGAAGCGGAACGCTTCATTCAGAATACCGCGGTGTACAACGAGGCCACCGGGGAGCACTTCGACCTTGTCGAGGTGATCAAACGCACCACGGCCAACCCGGAAAACCGCCGCATTGAAATGATGGTACGTTCCCGCGGCTTTGAAGAGCTGGCGCAGGACTTAGGTTATACCGCCTTGTTCCTGACGTGGACATTGCCGAGTAAGTACCACCGCAATTCTAACAAGTGGAACGGGGCCACGGTCAAAGAAGGCCATAGCAATCTGATGCAGCAATGGGCGCAGGCCCGTGCCCTGATTGCCAAAGAAGATATTCACTACTTCGGTTTTCGCGTGGCGGAGCCGCACAAGGACGGCACCAGCCATGGCCACTATTTTCTGTTCTGCGATCCGAAAGACAAAGACACCCTGATTAACATCATTTCCGGCGTGGCGACCAGTGAAGACAGAGCCGAGCTGGGAGACGACATTTCCCCGCGCTTTGACGTCAAGGAAGCCGACCCGGCTAAGGGCGGTGCCACGGCCTATATCGCGAAGTACGTTTCGAAAAACATCAACGGCAAGCACATGCCGGACACCGAAGCTGAAGAAAGCGCCTTTCGCGTTCGTGCGTGGGCCTCGGTTCACCGTATCCGCCAGTTTCAGCAGTTCGGCGGTGAGCCTGTTTCCCTGTGGCGTCATCTGCGCCGGGCCACCGAAGAACAAACCCGCATTGATCCCAAACTCGAAGCGCTGCGACAGGCGGCGGATTCCTCTAAGTGGGCGCTGTTTTGCCAGCTCGCCGCTGATGCCCAGCTTGCCTATGAAGAAAAACAGAACCAGTACGGTGAGATCGTGAAAAAAGCCATTGGTTTTCACTGGATCTCTGAAGGGGTGAGCACCTTCATTTCGACATGCAACGAGACTTACCGTTTAGTGAAAAAGTCTGAGTTAGGGGCGCTGTTAGAGTCGCGGAGCGGCTCCCCTTGGAGCACTGAAAATAACTGTAACCCCGTGCTCGGAGAGCACTTAAAACAGGTGACCGGATGGAGCCATGCCGGGGTGCAGTGCCTGATTAAACCCATATTGGCCGGGGCCAAAGTGCCAATAGACAAAGATTGCCAGCTCAAACTGGCAAATAACCGCTTAATTGTGACCCGAGGATAATTTGATGATTGAAACCATGACCGCCCAGCAGCTACGCCACGCCGAGAAAGCCATTGATACGGCGGAAGCCTTATCCGTGGAGGTGAAAGGCGAGATTGAAAAACTCAAAGCGCTGGATATGAAAGTGCTGGTGAAAAAGGTCTCTGCCGTGATGTTCAGCGGCGGCTCCCTGAGTCTGGAGGCTATCGGCCTGCCGGGTGATTTCTTTGACAAGCTGGAAATGCTCGACGGGATCAGCGCGAAAGCCCGTGCCGGTTACCGGGCCGAAGTACAAGCCCGCTTGGCAGTGCTGGAAGGGGGCGAGAATGAGTAAGAACCCGACCCGCGGCTATATCCGCTGCACGGTGCCCGAGTGTGGCGAGGTCTGCACGGTACACATGACCGGGGAGCACCGCCTGATGGAATCCGGCGAGCCGCCGAAGAACCCGCGCAATATTGGCAAACTCTATTACCGTTGCCCGCGGTGCGGGAACAGTACAAACAGCACGTCAATGCACGAGCACATTGAAAAGCACAAGGTAGACACGGTTCAGGCGCTGGGTGATGCGCCTGTTCAAACCGTTCAGGAATCTGTTAGCGAACCCGTTCGGGAACCCGTTCAGGAAACGGTTCCGGATTCGGTTCAAAGCGTTAGCCAGAGCGTTACCCAAACCAGTGAGGACGGGCTTCCAGCGTTAACCGAACCTGAGAAAAACGTCCCGACAATCGCGTGGAAAACCCTGTATCCGTGGTTAGTCGGGTTATTTGTACTGGTAATGATTTTAATTGGTCTGTGTAAAGGTAAAAAAGATGACAGCAACAGCGGAAAATTTGCAGCAAATTGAGGCGTTTGATCTCGTCGAAGAACAACCCCAGGCGGATGACTGGGCGGACTGGGGCGCGGCGATTCAGCAACTTGAATCTCAGGAAGTACCTGAGCCGGATGATAACGCCATGGCGCAGGACGCCGCCAACGATGAAGACGCGGCAGAAGCCGCGGTTGATTTGCTGGACTTGGGCTTTGTCCTGTCTGAGCAGGCGATCACCTTCGCGATTGGTCTGGACTTTGAATATGACGAGAAAGCCAAGGCCAAGGTATTAAAAGCCGCCGGGCCATTGATGCAAAAGCACGGGGCGACGTGGTTGAACTGGCTCGGCCAATACAAAGAAGAGATCCTGTTCTTGGTGGCGGTCATTGGACTGGGTGGCGTCACGGCCCGTCAGGTGAAAGGGCTCAGGGCCGAGAAGCGCGCCCAACTGGCAGACGAGAAAGCACAGCAGGAGGTGGACAATGGCGAAAAAGCCAGCACTGAACCTGCCGCGGCCTAAGAATTCCAATACCCACTTAGACCCGTTGCACCGGGTGATTATCGGCGGCACCGGTAGCGGTAAAACCTCACTGGTCAAGCATGCAAAATTCATCACCGCCAAGGCACATGCGGTGTTCTTTGACCCTTACGAAAACTACGCCGGGAAACCCTTTCAGGGCCAGCAGGTCAGAGGCTTCCACTCAAAGGCGGATTTCCTCAAAGCGCTGGTCAAAGCCCGGCAGGGAAACAGCGCCTTTAAAATTGCTTATATCCCGGCTGACTTGGTGTTTGAGGAGCTGGAATTTTTCTCAGCGGCGGCGTGGTCGGTGCTCGATGGCCGCAAAGCCCCGCTGGAAATTTGCATCGAAGAGCTGGCGTCCTGCTCGCCCACGTCCGGCACCCTGAAAGGAAAAACCGGGGAGCTGCTACGCGGTGCCCGCCAGTATGGCGGCATAGTGACCACCGTGTTTCAGCGCGGGCAGGAAGTGCCGAAAACCATCACCACCCAGTCACCGACATGGTATTTGTGCGCGGTCAATTCAATGAATGATGCCAAGTATCTGTCTGACGCGAAGAGCGTGCCGGTGGCAGACATTGCCGCCTTGCGCTCGGCCAAAGTGAACAAGCTGGAAATCAACAAGCCGATCGCAGATTTCATCCACGTCGAGGACGGCGTAGGGAACTACCAGAAAGGGGCACTGAACTGCCAGACAGGCCGCAAAGTGGCCCTGAGCTATCGGAAAAACAGCAAAAAATCAGCGTGACGCCCGTCACGTTTAAACCTATAGGTTACCCGCCTAACCTATAGGTTTCTCCTCATTTCCAACCTGCCTAAAAGTCGTTTTCATAGCACCACCTTAATGGTTCAACCAACAACACAAAGGAACGCTATGAAGAAAGAGCACAAAGTCATGCTGATCACTGTGGTGGTCACTTTGCTGATCATTGCGGTGATCAATAACGTGTCTTCATTGAAGACGCTGAAAGAAACAATTTACGGCGACGGGTGGTTTTAATCATGAATGTAGTAGCAGTAACGCCAGAAGCGCAGGCGCAAGCCTTAGCCAATTACAAATACGAAGGGGTGAAGCAGCTCAAACTGTCGAGTTTTAGCGGTGTGACTTATAACGGTCGTTCAACGCTGACGATCCCGACAGGCCAGACGTTTGACTCGTTCATGTTTAACACCAACCTGCCGTTAGAACGGCTGGAAATCACGTTCCGCCTGAACAGTAACGCCTTTATCAGCGGTATTCCGGCAACCTTCTTTCGCACGCTGGAGCAGTACAAACAACTGGATGTGCCCGCGGCGCTCGCCCCGCAGGGTGAACAGGTCTTTATCGTGTCTTTTGCCGATTTGTCCCTGAAGCTCAAAGACGGCCAGCAGCTGACCTCACTGGTCACCATGCTGGGCGAGTCGCTACAGATTCAGGTCGATATTGCGGCCAAGCAGGAAGGCGACCCGGACAGCCCGACTCTTGAAGTCATTGCCGAAACCAACAAGCCGCAGGCATTGCGTATGTATCTGCCGCGTCTGGAGCGTTTGCAGATTGATATGCCAGCGCAGGGCACTAACACCTTTAACACCCTGCCGAACGACATGAAGCGCAGCATTCGCCGCATGCACTTCATGACGGATGCTATCGACGAGCTGGAAATCAAGCGCGATGACAACGTGGCCTATGAAACCACCGCCTGGCGTGAGCGTTACATGGCGAACCGCAACGATCTGATGTGGCAGGACGGCATGTTCCATCTGGACTTTCTGATGCGCGGCTTTATCCGCAATGAAATGTTCCCGACGGCCCGTGCCAAAGAGCTGCTGTTTACCTTCAAGACCCATAAGCCCGCGGGCAGCGTCACCGTGATTACTGAATATCTGGACGTTGAGCGCACGGCGGCACAGGTCAAGGGCTAAGGGGGCAACATGCTGGATTGGCTTAATGATGCGGTGGACAAAGGCAGTGAAATGCTGGGCGGGGCGTGGGAAGACACGACGGAGTTTGCGGGCGGTTGGTGGAATGATTACCTCGACAGCAAGCCGACACCGAACAGCACCCAAGATCCGAGCGCCAACGAAACGGGCAACACGGCGACAGTCACCCAGCAGCGCCCCCAGTCTTTCCATTATGGCTGGATCATCGGCGGGGCGGTTGTCCTGCTGTTGGTCATCGTTTTGTTAATGCGGAGGTAATCAATGCCTTTAGTACCTCTATTAATCGGCGGTGGTGTGTTGTGGGGCAGCGGCGCCCTTGTGGGCGGCTCCCTCGGCTATACCGCTGCAGATGGCACTAAGTATCTCAGTGCAGGTGTGATAGCCGTGGGCGTCATCGTGCTGGTGCTGGCCTTTCTCTATTTTCGTAAGAAGGGGGCGTTGTGAGCGGATCATCTTCTGGCGGTTTAGCCAGTCTGGCCGGAACCGCCGCCGGGGCCAGTATGGGCTTTCCCGGCATGGATATGTCCGGGGCACTTGGTGCGCTGGAGTCAGTGAGTGACAGCGGGCCAATGACCACCACCAACGGCCCGGTTGAAATGAACTTCGAGGCGGGGGGCGTGACCTTCGGGGCGAAAACCCCGAATTACACCATGATAGTGGTGGCAATCGCGGCCATGGTGCTGCTGTTTTTCTACCTGAGGGGGCGCTGATATGGGCTTATTCAGTACGAAAAAGAGTGCGAACAGCAACATCAACAACAGCGTTAACACCTCCAACAGCATGGGCGTCAGCGGTGCGAACAACGGCATGATGTTCAGTGGCATTGATGGCAGCGTCACCATGACTGACCACGGTGCCATGGAGGCCGCGGGGGAAATGGCCAGTGATGCCATGACCCTTGGCTCGAATGCGTTAGCGTCGAATAACAGCGCCTTGACGGATGCGTTTAGTTTTGGACTGGAAACCTTCAACGGGGCGCTGAGTTCCCTTGGCGGCATGGCCTCCAACCAGAGCAATCTGGCCTCGCAGTCCATGCAGCTGGCGAACAGCATCAATGCCAGCGCCAACACAGGCGGGGCCAGTGACATAGGACGACAGAACACCCAGGTCATGATGGCCTTTGCGGCGGTCATCGGCTTGGTGCTGCTGGTTGTGGTTCTTAAGAGGTAGCGGAATGTATCAGACACAGAAAATCATCGAAGTACAGCTACAGGCCGGAGAAAAGATCATCTCGGCTGTCAGTCAGTACCTGTTAATCCGTGACTGCTCCCATACCGTCACCTTGCTGGCGAAAACCCAGAACCGGGAGCTTGGCACGGAGCTGAAGAAAAATGACGTGGTGCCTTTAGGTGGCTTTGAGACCATTGAGCTGTACAACCACCACAGCACGGCGGTCACGCTCAAGTACCAGTTAACCGATATTCCGGTGAACACCCAATCTGACGCGGTGGCAATCAGTGGCGCGGTGGAGGTGCACAGCATCCGCGAACCCGTGACCATTGATGCGATTCAGCAGACCGTGCCCGTTGCGTTTGTTACGCCTGTGTCTATTGCCAACTGGCCCGCGGTGCAGCCTGTGAGCGGAAAGATCACCGTAGGCAATTTGCCTGAGGTGCAGGCAGTGAGCGGGGAAATGGCGATCACCAACCTGCCCGCGGTGCAGACCGTTAATGGTCAAGTCACTATCGGTAATCTGCCGCAGGTGCAGCAGGTCAGCGGTCTGGTTGCGGTGGCCCGCAGTGATGCGCTCGCCAGTGCAGCCAAACCGTTAGACCCTGCCGTCAGCACCTTGCTGATTGAGGCGGACAACACGCGCCAGTCTGTGCTGGTACAGACAGACAAAGCCCTGTTCGTCGGGGGTGAGGGTGTCGATAACCAGACGGGGATTTACATTGCCGCTGGGGAATCCATGACACTGGATACCGGGGCGGCGGTGTATGCCTATGCGCTGGAAGGGGCCACGGTTCGGACGCTGGCAGAGGTGCGCCATGGCTAGATTACACGGTGGCGGCGGCGGAAGCTGGAAAAGCGGTGATATCAAGATCCACAACGGCACCCTTGAATCTATCCCGCTGGGCTGGGTGCTGTGTGACGGTCAGAACGGCACACCGGACTTGTGCGACCGGGCGATGGTCGGTGCGGGCCGGGCTTACAGTCCGAATCAGACATTCGGGACAGACAGCCGGGCGACAGGCAATCACACCCTGTCATCCAATCAGCTTCCCAGCTCGTCCATGACCTATCAGCGCACCAGTAACTTTCAAATCTCCAGCATTAGTAATGCGGGGGTGGCGAATCGCTCGGTGCCGAATAACGGCTGGAGTGCGTACGCCGAGACGGGACGCTCTTCACCGCGGACACTGGGTTTACGGCTGCATAACGCCAGCACCTATGTCAGCACGCCGGGCAGCGGGCAATCACACAACCACGGTCACGTCGATGTGCGTCAAAAATCGGTGGCCGTCATTTGGATTATGAAGTTATGAGAATTACAGCAGTCACACAAGATCAGCTCATCGTCATTGATGGTGTGCCGGCCTTCTTGGGACACATCGGCGGCTATGCCATGAGGCAAGGTGAATGGGCGGTTGATTTCAACACCCTGACCGGGCTGGGCCATATCGAATACACGGATAACCGCCCGAATCAGGTTATCGACAGCACAGTGTTTAACGCCGCCTATGGGTGGCTGATTGACGAGCACACACGCTATGTCACGGCCATGGCCGAACAACACGCAGCAGAGGAAGCGGCACGCAATGAGCAGCAACAAGATCTTATTGATATTGAGTCTGATGGTAATGGGGTTAGCAGCAATGACGATGTATAAGCCGCGGGGCATCCGCAACAACAATCCGGGCAATATCGAAGACAACGGCACCGCATGGCGTGGCCGCGTCGGTAACGATGGCCGCTTTGTCATCTTCGACAGACCGGAAAACGGCATCCGTGCGCTGGCGCGAACGCTGAAAACCTATCGCAACCTGCACGGCCTGACCACAGTGCGCGGCATCATTAACCGTTGGGCACCGCCTGTTGAAAATGACACCAGCGCTTATGTGAACCACGTCGCCGGGGCGCTGGGCGTCTCCCCTGACACCTCGTTGTCAGAAGCGGAAACCATGGACATCGTGCCCCTGATTATCCGCCACGAGAACGGCATGCAGCCTTACAGCGTCAAGATGCTCAATGCGGGCATTCAGGCGGCATAAGGGGGAAGGATGCTCGGTGCATTATTGAATCTGATCACGGGCGGGGTGACGGCATGGCAGCAGCACAGCCGCAACAAGGCCGAAGCCCTGAAACGCAAAGACGAACTGGAGCAGGCCAAACACACCGCTAGGTTAAAACGGCTGGAATACGGCGACGAGAAAGCCGCCAATCTGGACGAGCTGAGTATCAAGGGCCGGGGCTGGAAAGATGAATTCATCCTGTTGGTTGTCTTTACGCCCTTAGTGCTGTGCTTCTGGCCTGATTACGCGGTGTATGTGGATGCAGGTTTTCAGGCGCTCAGCAGCATTCCAGAGCCTTACTGGTATGTGGTCGGGGCTATCGTCGTCGACGTGCTGGGGATGCGCTCCATGGTGCGCTACCTGCTGGAATTCTTCTCACACAAATTAAGAGGGAAACCAACTTGATAGAGATACTGCAACAACTGACCGCAATGGGCTTACCGCCCACCATGATCGCGCTGCTCATCGTACTGTACAAGCAGGACAAGCGCCTAACAATACTGGAAACGAACGTACAACTGGGGAAAAAGCATGGCTAAGACAGGACTGAAAAGTAACGGCACACTGAAGAAAGGCTACCGCTTCGCGAAAGGTGGTCGGGTGGTGAAAGCGAAGAATGCGACGGTGAAGAAGCGGAAGCGCTAAAGTGTGTGAAAGTAACCCGCCTAAAAGGCGGGTTTTGTCTGCTATTTGAGCAATGGGCGTTGTGTTTGCTTTAAAAATGAGACAGATAATGAAGGTAAAACGGGGGCAATTAAGGGAAATTTAGGGTAACTGGGTGTAGCATTATTGAAGTGGAAGTATTAGTATGAGTTTAAAGATATAAAAAAAAAATCAAAAAATAACAGCATAAAAAACATAATAAAGTGAGATAAAAGTGCCTCAGTTGATACCAGATGATGATACAGCAGGTTTTGATATGAAACTCACCACATCAGCTAGTAACAAAATTGAAACCAACGTTTTCTTGAAAAACGGCCCATCAGCATTCGCAGTTCCTGGGTATGTGGTTCCGCATGGTTACAGGTTATTGATTGGTGCAGAAAAGCCAGCCGCAGAAGGTATGGAGCAAACCATATGCTTAGTGGCTGACGGTCAAGAACCAGAAACTGTATATAAAGTCAAAATGCTGGTTCGAAATGCTCCAAATGCCTATCTTGCTAGTAAAAATTGTACCCAACTAATTGTTTGGCGTACTTTTGACCCACGTCATAGGGCGGTTGTAACAGGCTTTCCACGGACAATATTCAATCATCTTTTAGATAGTCATGACATCATGATTACAGATGAGCAGCAAACTAGTGATGGTAAGCGTTTCTGGATGGAGAGGATTGCTGATGCAATATCTGTTCCTGAGCAGTTTGTTTACTACATTGACTTAGATAATCTTGATGACTCGTTAGTACCTAAGATTGAGTCTATTGATACATACGATGAGTTTGTCGATTCATATGTTTCGGTAGGTTGGGGTAACGATGATAATTATCGTAGTCGAGTTTTTATGATATCCAAGAGAGACTTAAGTCAACTCATAAAAATGTAAAAATTAAGTAAAGCACCTTTTTCGGGTGCTTTAACTTTTTATAGGGCTTTGAAATTAAGAAGCAGTAGAATTATACTGCTCATGCAATTTATGCGGGTGCAACTGCGTATACACTTGCCAAAGAATGTTCAGATTTCGATGCCCCGTCACCTGTGCCACTTCCTCAATGCTGTATCCCTTCTCAAACAAACGGCTGGCACCTTCCCGGCGTAGGTCGTGGTAACGTAAATCCTTAATCCCTAAGCTGTTCCTTACGCGTTGAAAGCCTGCTGTGACGCTGCGCGGGTTGTATGGAAAGATCAGGTCATTTCTTCTATCTTGCTTCATAGCAATATCAAAGGACTCACCCAGCAGCGGCACTATCATGTGATTGCCTTCTTTCTTGCGTGGGTCTTTGCGATCCCGGACAAGCACTGTTTTATGCTCCTCATTGAGATCTTCCCAGCGTAGCCCGCAAACTTCCCCAATGCGCATACAGGTCAGAATGCTGAAATCCAGAATGTCAGTGAATGGAATACGAGTAGGCCCGTTACTACGGAATTCTTGGCGGTCTTTTAACCCTTCTTTCAATCGCTCTAGCTCGTTATCCGTTGGGCGGCGTGTACGTTTCTGGCTTTTACCTACTAAGCCCATTTCAATCAGAACTGGTACAGCTTCTTCAAAGATGTCTGGATTGGCTTTGATATCGAATACTGGTTTGGCCTTTTTCATGACAGAGCGCAGGTAAGCCACGTCATGGTAAATGGTTGCCGGGGCAGCGCCCGCTTTCTTTCTGTTCTCGCAATGCTCAATCAGGTCGCTGGTTCTGAGTTCGTCGCTTAACACTCGCGCAATGTCACAGTCACGTAGCATCTGGATGACGTAGCGTTTTGTACGACCAGTTTTCTCCCATAAGTTCTCTTTGAGTATGAACTTATCCAGCAGTACCCCCAGGGGGACTGGTTTATCTTTCAGTACCCCTTGTGATTCTATTTCGCTGATCCTGTTTCGGCCGTAGGTACGGGCCAGCTCCTTTTTTCTGAAAGTTTTCGATTCCCTATGTATAATGCGGCCTTGCTGTTTAACGAAGATTGTTGCTTTGTACCGCAGTTCGCCGCTTTTGAGTTCTCGCTTTTCGATAGTGAATGAGGCCATGTTGTCCTACTCTGAAAGGGGTACTTTGAGGGGTACTGTAGAACGGAATTCGGGCAATTTCAATGAGATCACAGGAAATTCAGAATGACGCTAACTATTGATAAAAGTCAGGAAAATCACGGCCTCGCTGGCGATCACCCCTCATGCCGCTTTTCCGTGGCGCCTATGTTGGATTGGACGGATCGTCACTGCCGTTATTTCCATCGTCTGTTGTCGCAGCACGCCTTGCTGTACACCGAGATGGTGACGACCGGGGCAATTATTCACGGTAAGGGTGATTTTCTGAGCTTTAACGAGCAAGAGCATCCGGTGGCGTTGCAGCTGGGCGGCTCGAACCCCGCGGATCTGGCGCATTGTGCCAAGCTGGCGCAGGAGCGCGGGTACGATGAAGTGAACCTGAATGTCGGTTGTCCGTCGGATCGTGTGCAGAACGGCCGTTTTGGTGCGTGCCTGATGGGCGAGGCGGATCTGGTGGCTTTGTGCGTGTCGGCCATGCGTGAAGTGGTGGATATTCCCGTTACGGTGAAAACCCGGATTGGTATCGATGAGCAGGATTCCTATCAGTTCCTGGCAGATTTTGTCGGTACTGTGTCTGAAAAAGGCGGCTGCGATAATTTCACCATTCATGCCCGTAAAGCCTGGCTGAGCGGCCTGAGCCCGAAAGAAAACCGTGAAATTCCGCCGCTGGATTACCCGCGAGTGTATCAGCTGAAGAAAGATTTTCCGCACCTGACCATGGCGATTAACGGCGGGGTGAAAACGCTGGCCGAGATCGAAGCACACCTGACCCACCTTGATGGGGTGATGGTCGGGCGCGAAGCGTATCAGAATCCGTATATGCTGGCGGAGCTGGATCAGCAGTTATTCGGCAGTGCGTGTCCTGTCAAAAAACGCCGCGAGGTGGTTGAAGCTATGTATCCATATATTGAGCGTCAGCTGGCGAACGGTTCGTATCTGGGTCACATTACCCGGCATATGCTGGGGTTGTTCCAGAATATGCCGGGCGCACGCCAGTGGCGCCGGCACATCAGCGAAAATGCCCACAAGCCGGGTTCGGGCATAGAAGTGGTTCAGCAAGCGCTGGATAAGATTCCCGCCCATCTGGATGTGTGATTAGCCTGCAAGATATAGTGAGTTTAACCACTCGTTATCGTCAAATTTGCTAACTTAGCCTGTAACGCCGCGAGCTGATAACGCGGCGTTTTTGTATCTTTCTGAAAAATAAGTATTTGTTTGATAGCTGAATGTTGGCCCGAAACCTGCAGTTAACCTGCAGTGAAGCAGGAAGGGGCAGAACGGGTTCTGTTACCTATGATGTGACTGGAGAGATTGGAATGGTAGAGTTTTTATTTTTACTGGTGTTTGCCGGTGTGCTGGTTATGACAGGGATCAGCCTGATGGGTATGGTTATCGCGATAGCGGCCGGTTTTGCAGTAATGGCGCTGGCGGGTTTATTAGGTGTGGTGATTAAACTGCTGCCATGGATTATTTTGATTGCGGTTGCTGTCTGGCTGTACCGCGGAGCCCGTCGCGAGTCGTCGATTCGCTCGTCGCGGCCACGTGATATGCATAGACGCAAATATTAGCGTGTTCAAAAAGTGAGCTTGAGCCAAATCCCTGATTCCCGGCGATGAAATGCAGTTTTCTTACATTGCATCTGGTATAGTCTGGCGCAGAAAAATCAAAGCACAATGATAAAGAGCGGAGACTCAGAAATGAAAAAAAACATGCTTTCAGCAGTGGCCGTAGCAGTGGCAATTGCAGCAGCGGTACCTGCTCAGGCTGATATGTTGCTGGGCGGCACAGTAGGCGCGGATGCCTGGATGAGCAGCGCTGAAATTAACGATGCAGTAGACGGTGGCGATAAAACCATTCCATCTTTTTATGCCTCGTTTGAACATTTTATTCCACTGATTCCAAACGCACGTATTGCTTATGCCAATGTAGAAGCGGATGCGGTGGCATTTAAACAAACAGACTTTACTCTGTATTACGAGATTCTGGATAACGATCTGGTAGCCGTGGATGTGGGTGTGTCTCTGATTAAATTCGGCGACGGCGAGTATAACGCGCAAGGTCACATGCAGACGTTTGATGATGAGTGGCAGCCGGCGATTTACGGTAATGTTGAAGTCGGTATTCCTATGACACCGCTGGCGGTATTTGTAGAAGGTAACGTTGGCAGCTTCGATGATACCAGCACGCTTGATGCTAAAGCAGGTATGAAGTTCACCATTCCTTTGGTGGCGGCCAACCTGAATCTGCGTGGCGGATACCGTGTGATGGACTACGATTTTGATGCGATCAATAATCCTGCCGGCAGCAAAGTGAAGCTGGACGGATTTTTTGCCGGTGTTGAAGTCGATTTCTGATTGGCCTATCACTGCTGAACTAAAGCCATGCTAAACGCATGGCTTTTTTGTTGCCTGTTTGCTGAGTTATAGGCCATTTTTAAAGTGGGCATTGATGCAGGAATCAGGCAGATGACAATTACCGAGTTACAGCGTTTGTATGCGGAAAGCGAAATAGTGGAAGCTGTGATTGAACCTTCACTACAGGCCAACGGCTGGGTGGTCGAATTTCGTCATCGCCGTGGTGGCTTTGTCACCCTGACTGACGGCTCAGGCAGTGAAAAGTGCTACCGGGACATAGACACTGCCACTGAGCGTGCTTTTGAAGTGGGTTTTCATCAGGTACGTATTGCCGATCATTTCTGAATGCCGTGGCGCCTGATCCCCCGGATTGGGCGTCCTTGTGCCGCTTAATTTTCTTACCTCCTGCTTTTCTCTTCCAAAAAGTTATAAAACATTCTTATCTATTCTTTCTTGTTATTTCGTCGAGTAGCTAATCTACCCTTACGCAATGTAAAGGGATCGTCGTGTCATGTTACTTAAGGAACTCTCGGCTTTAGCCAGCCCTCTCAATGATCAGCAGATCGGTCAGCTGCAACAGACAGTCGCAGAGCTGTCACCACAGCAACTGGCGTGGATTAGCGGTTATTTCTGGGGATTAAGTCAAACCCAAACGGCGGGCCATCAGCCTGCCGGTCAGCCCATCGCCGCTGTGGCAGCGAAACCGGCTGGCAAACTTACCATTATTTATGCTTCGCAGACGGGTAACGCCAAAGGCGTTGCTCAGGCGCTGAAGGAAGAAGCGGTTGCGGCTGGTATCCAGGCTGACGTGTTTGCCTCTGGCGATTACAAAGGCAAGAACCTGGCCAAGGAAACCCATGTGATCATAGTGGCTTCAACCCACGGTGAGGGTGAAGCGCCGGATGACGCCATGGAGCTGCATGAATTCCTGCAGTCCAAGCGTGCGCCTAAGCTGCCGAATCTGAGCTATGCCGTGCTGGGCCTGGGGGATTCCAGTTATGAATTCTTCTGCCAGACTGCCAAAGATTTTGACAGCTACCTCAGTAAGCTGGGTGCCAAACCTTTTGTGGATCGTATCGACTGTGATGTTGATTATGATGCCCCGGCCGCCGAGTGGCGCGCTAAAGCGCTAGAGACCATCAAGGAAGAACTGCTGGGCGGCAATGATGCCGAAGTGGTTCAGCTGCACGTGGCGCAAAACGCGACGGCGGCTGTGTCTCAGTACAATAAGCAAAATCCGTATGCGGCAGAGCTGCTGGTCAGCCAGAAAATTACCGGTCGTGATTCCGGTAAAGATGTCCGCCATGTGGAAATCGATCTCGGTGAATCCGGCCTGACTTATCAGCCGGGCGATGCGCTGGGCGTCTGGTATGACAATGATCCTGCCCTGGCTGAAGCGCTGGCAGCGAAAGTGGGTCTGTCCGGTGATGAAAGCGTTGAGGTGGACGGCCAAGCCTACAGCCTGAAAGACGCGCTGATTCACAAATACGAAATTACCGCTTCTAACCCGCAGCTGGTGACCAAGTTCGCTGAACTGTCTGGCAGTAAGAAGCTGCAGAAGCTGGTGGAAGACAAAGACAAGCTGCGTGAGTACGCGGCGAACACTCAGGTGATTGATGTCTTTGCCGAGAAGAAAACCCAGCTGAGCACTGAGCAGTTACAAGGCCTGCTGCGCCGTTTGACGCCGCGCCTGTACTCCATTGCGTCCAGCCAGGAAGAAGTGGGTGAAGAAGTGCACCTGACTGTCGGTCTGGTGGAATATCAGCAGGGCGAAGAAAGCCGCTTTGGCGGTGCTTCCAGCTTCCTGTCGCACCGTCTGGAAGAAGGCGTGAATGTTCGTGTGTTTGTTGAAGATAACAATAACTTCAAACTGCCGGCAGATGATAATACCCCGGTGATCATGATTGGTCCGGGCACAGGTATCGCGCCTTTCCGCGCTTTTGTGCAGGAGCGTGATAACCGTGATGCTGAAGGCAAAAACTGGTTGTTCTTTGGTGACCGCACCTTTACCCAGGACTTCCTGTATCAGGTGGAGTGGCAGAAGTACCTGAAAGACGGCATTTTGACCAGACTGGATGTGGCTTTCAGCCGCGATCAGTCTGAGAAAGTGTATGTCCAGCACCGTATTCTGGAAAATGCGGCAGAAGTTTGGCAGTGGCTGAAAGACGGCGCACATATTTACGTGTGTGGTGATGCCAACCGGATGGCAAAAGATGTGCATGACGCACTGATCACTGTTGTTGAGCAGCAGGGCGGCAAGAGCCGCGAAGATGCCGAGCTGTATTTGAATGATTTGCGTAAAGCCAAACGCTACCAGAAGGATGTGTACTAATGACTGAGAAACTGTCCGATAACGAACGCCTGAAACGCGAGAGTAACTTTCTGCGCGGGACCATTGAGCAGGATTTGCAGGATCGTATTACCGGTGGCTTTACGGCTGATAACTTCCAGCTGATCCGTTTCCACGGTATGTATCAGCAGGATGACCGCGATATCCGCCCGGAGCGTCAGAAGCAGAAATTGGAACCTTTGCAGAACGTCATGCTGCGCGCCCGTATGCCGGGTGGCATCATCACGCCGGAACAATGGCTGGCGATTGATAAATTCGCGCAAGACAAAACCATGTACGGCAGTATTCGTCTGACTACCCGCCAGACATTCCAGTTCCACGGTGTGCTGAAGCCGAATATTAAGCTGATGCACCAGACTCTGAACGAGTATGGCATTGACTCGATTGCCACCGCCGGTGACGTAAACCGTAACGTGCTGTGTACTTCTAACCCGGTGGAGTCAGAATTGCACCAGCAGGCGTATGACTGGGCGAAGAAGATCAGTGAACATCTGCTGCCTCAGACTCGTGCTTATGCGGAAATCTGGCTCGATGGCGAAAAAGTGGAAGGGCATCAGGATCAGGAACCGATCCTGGGCTCGAATTATCTGCCGCGTAAATTCAAAACCACAGTGGTGATTCCGCCGCAAAATGATGTGGACGTGCATGCGAATGACCTGAACTTTGTCGCTATTGCCGAAAACGGTCAGCTAATTGGCTTTAACGTGCTGGTGGGCGGCGGTCTGGCCATGACACACGGTGATACAGCGACTTATCCGCGTCGTGCAGATGATTTTGGTTTCGTACCACTGGACAAAACGCTGGATGTCGCAGCTGCAGTGGTGACAACTCAGCGTGACTGGGGTAACCGCTCTAACCGTAAGAACGCGAAAACCAAATACACCCTGGACCGTGTGGGTGTTGATGTCTTCAAGGCGGAAGTTGAGAAACGTGCCGACATTACCTTCGAAGCCAGCCGTCCTTACGAGTTCACTGATCGCGGTGACCGTATCGGCTGGGTGGATGGCATCGACGGTAAATTCCACCTGACGCTGTTCATCGAAAACGGCCGAATTCTGGATTATCCGGGTAAACCGCTGAAAACCGGTGTGGCTGAGATTGCCAAGATCCACAAAGGGGATCTGCGCATGACATCTAACCAGAATCTGATCATTGCCGGTGTGGCCAAAGAAGATAAAGCGACGATCGAAAAGATCGCCCGCGAGCACGGTTTGATTGATGACGCTGTCAGCGTGCAGCGCCAGAATTCAATGGCGTGTGTGTCGCTACCGACCTGTCCGCTGGCGATGGCAGAAGCCGAGCGTTTCTTGCCGGAATTTGTCACCGATTTTGAAGGTCTGCTGGAGAAACACGGTCTGGACAAAGACGAGCACGTTATTTTGCGCGTGACCGGCTGTCCGAATGGCTGCGGACGCGCCATGCTGGCGGAAATTGGTCTGGTGGGTAAAGCTCCGGGTCGTTATAACCTGCACCTTGGCGGCAATATTAACGGGACACGCATTCCTAAGATGTACCGTGAAAATATCACTGTTGATGAAATCATGACGGAACTGGATCAACTGGTGGGCCGCTGGGCGAAAGAGCGTGAAGACGGTGAGGGCTTTGGTGACTTTACTATCCGTAGCGGAATTATTGCCCCTGTTGAAGTCTCTGTGAGGGATTTTTATGCCTAAATATGCGTTGGCGGATTTGCTGAGTGCCACCAAAGTGGAGCAGATCCTTCGGCTGGCGGAAATTAACGCCGAGCTGGAGCAGATGACAGCCCAGGAGCGGGTTCGCTGGGCGCTGGAATTTCTGGATGGCAACTTTGCGTTGGCTTCCAGCTTTGGTATCCAGTCTGCGGTCATGCTGCATCTGGTGACTCAGGAGTCACCTAATGTGCCTGTGATTCTGACGGACACGGGATACCTGTTCCCTGAAACCTATCAGTTTGTCGACTTTCTGACCGAGCGGCTGGAGCTGAATCTGAAGGTGTATCGCTCAGAGCTCAGTCCGGCCTGGCAGGAAGCACGCTACGGCCAGCTGTGGACTCAGGGCGTTGATGGTATTAAGCAGTACAACAAAATGAACAAGGTTGAGCCGATGCGCCGCGCACTGGAAGAGCTGGAGGTGAAAACCTGGTTCTCTGGCCTGCGCCGGGAGCAGTCGTCCTCCCGTGCAACCTTGCCGGTACTGGCTATTCAGAACGGTAAATTCAAATTCTTGCCGCTGATCGATTGGTCAGAACAGGACATTGATGAATACCTGCTGAAATACGATTTGCCTTATCATCCATTGCTGGCCCAAGGCTATCGTTCTGTCGGTGATGTCCACACCACAGTGAAGTGGGAACCGGGCATGAAAGAAGAAGAAACGCGTTTCTTCGGTCTGAAGCGGGAATGTGGTCTGCATGAGGATGATGCAGAGAGCGACGGTTCAGGCATCTAATCCGGCAGCTTTACATTGTGGAAATAAAAAACCTGATCGGGAAACCGGTCAGGTTTTTTTATTGGTAATCAGAAAATTGACCTGAGGCTGACAGCCGAAAAAGGTGAAATCGTTACGCTCGCTGCCCGGTATCAGGTTATTGGTCAGCTGGCTGGTGTCCAGATTTTGGTCAGGGTATCAATCAGCCCGGCACTGGCGCCCTGGGTGCCCAGAAATTGTGTGATGATGGGAACGAACTGACTGATCATGCCGGCATCTAACCCTAATGCGGTGAAGACCGGACCCAGCGCGTCCATGTTATTCAGCATGCCGCCCAGTCCGGCAGGAATGGCGTCCATCAGGTTTTCTGAACCTGGGATCAGCTTGGTCAGCTCGGTGGCCTGATCGCCGCTTAACTGGCTGGCCGCCATGGACAGCAGTGCACCGGCACCGCCCGCTGCCTGTTCGGTGCTGACACCGAGTTGATCGGTCAGCATACTGGCGAGGGGGTTGTTGGCCAGGGCTTCCATTTTATCGTCACCGCCGCCGAATAAGTCGGAAAGGCTAAAAGCATGGGCGGCAGGGCTAAGGGCCAGACTGGCCAGTAATGGCATTGCAACCAGCCAGCAGCGTTGGAGTAGAGCTCGGGTCATAGTGTTCTCCTTAGAATCGTTATGAGGTTTTCCCGTGGGGAAGCCGTAAGCTACTCTAAGCGTAGTCTGGAAAAGATAAAAGAGGGCGTTTGTCAGGTTATTGTCAGGGTATGTTGCTGATATGAGACAAAAAAACGGTGCCGAAGCACCGTTTTTCAGAAGGGCGGCAGGACTTACAGGATGTCCAGCAGCTCAACTTCGAAAACAAGTGCAGCGAAAGGTGGGATGGCAGCACCAGCGCCACGCTCACCGTATGCCAGGTTTTGTGGAATATACAATTTCCACTTAGAACCGACAGGCATCATTTGCAGAGCTTCTACCCAACCTGCGATAACGCCGGTGACCGGGAATTCTGCTGGCTGACCACGTGATACTGAACTGTCGAATACAGTGCCGTCAGTCAGTTGGCCGTGGTAGTGAACACGTACTTGCTTGTCAGACGTTGGGATTTCGCCGTTACCTTCAACCAGAACTTCGTACTGAAGACCAGATTCGGTTACTGTTACTTCTGGGCGCAGTGCGTTATCTTTGAGGAAGGCTTCGCCTTCAGCAGCAGCAGCTTGAGCTTGTACTTGACGAGCTTCTTCTGCGCGGGTGTGCAGATCACGCAGTGCGTCGTTGATGTCGTCTACAGCGATTTCTGGCATGTCGCCAGTCAGCGAGGTGGCGATGCCTTTGGCAATGGCTGCAACGTTCAGGCCTTCCAGGCCACTTTGAGCCAGTTGCTGGCCCATTTGCAGACCAATACCGTAGCTCGCTTTAGTTTCAACTGTATCTAGTTTAACGTCAGACATAGTGTCGTCTCTTTATGTCGAGTGAATTAAGCGGGCAGGATAACAGTTTCAACCCTCAGGGGTAAACTTTTGTGAACAGAGGTCGCATCAAAGCGTGACCCTGAAGTTTTGGCGCAGAGTGATGGAGAGTAGTTGTTATGGGACAAGCGAAACGCCGTAACCGGAAGAAATCGGCCCCGGCCCTGACACAGGTGTCGCTGACGGAATGGAAAACCCGGCTCAGCCAACTGAACTGGCGTGAAGCAGGCCAGACACAATGGCAGAAGGCCCGACTGAGGGTGCAGCCCTACTGGCAACTGTTACCAGGGTTTCATCGCAAAGCCTTACTGGTACTGATCCCTGTGGTGGTTGTGCTGTTCCTGCTGCCGGCTTCAGAGCCAGAACCTACTATCTCCGGCAGCGAGCCTGTGCGTCAGGAAGTGGCGCTGAACTTGGATGAGCCCGCGCGTTTACCTGTCGACCAGCGCCCAGAGCCGGTATCGCCGCCTCGTCCGGCAATCATCAAATCTGTGGCGTCGCCAACCGCGGTGACATCTTCGTCAACTTCAGCGACGGCAGCGTCCCGGCAGCCAGCTTCTGCTGAAAACTGGATAAATTATGAAGTCAAAAAAGGCGAAACCCTGGCGACCATCTTTCGTGCCAAGTCGTTACCTCTGACCGATCTGTACGCCATTGCTGCGATTGAAGGTAAAGACAAACCCCTCAGTTACATTAAATCTGGCCAGTTATTGCGTTACAAACAACTGGCCAATGGGGATCTGGATGTCCTGCAGATTGAGAGCCGCGGTGGCGATCCTGTGATGTTTTTCCGCCGCTCTGACGGTAGTTTTGCCCGCGGTAAGTAATGGATTAATCAGGCGGTTGCCGGAGTTTTCGTCAGCCGCATATCAATGTGTGGAATGCCGTCTTCCAGGTATTCGTCAGAGCTTGGCTCAAAGCCAAAGCGCCCGTAATAACTCTGCAAGTGCGACTGTGCGCCGATGTCAATGTCCTGCCCCGGCCACAGTTGTTCTGCGTACGCCAGCCCATGGGTGAGCAAGACACTTCCCATCCCTTTCCCGCGCGCTGCTTCAGCGGTGATCACCCGTCCAATACTGACATTGTCGTAGGTTGTGCCTGGCGGTAATAACCGCAGATAAGCCATCAGAGTGCCATTGTCATAAGCGACTAAATGATGCACACCCTGAGCTTTGTCGTGGCCGTCGAGTTCCGGATACGGGCAGTTCTGTTCAACCACGAACACATCCACCCTGAGTTTCATGATGTCATATAGTTGATCAGTGCTGAGCTGATCAAAACGAAGGCATTGCCACTGCATTGATTGTGTCCTTTTACTACGGCTTCTGTACCTGAGTACCAGCATAAAATGCGCGATGAGATATCGCAACCGGCGTTTATTTTCCTGACGCGGCCAGATGACGCTGCAGGCTGTCCAGCTGGTTCAGTGACAGGTTTAGAAACGATGCCAGTTGTGGCGCAGTGATGTGTGTTGCCAGCTCACCGATGCTGTCAGTGAACAGGGCGTAGCGTCGTGCCGGGCTGTACAGGCGCATGAACTGCTCTTTTTGTTCCCGGAACAGCAATTGCCTCTCGGCCAGGGCCATATACAGGGCTGGATGGTCATCGCGCCAGCGAAGAATCAGCTCTGCTGGTAGGGTCTGGATCAGGCAGGGTGACAAGGTTTCCAGCAGATAGGGCGATCCCTCGTCGGTCAGCAGGCTTTCAAAGCCAATCAGCAGATCCTGTTCCCAGAAGAAATCTTTGCTGATGGTTTTACCGTCTCCGGTGATGTAACAGGCATGGCACAGGCCATCAATCAGAAAATACGCCTGTGTTGCCAGTTCTCCCTGATTGATCAGCACATGCCGGGTAGGCAGTTCTAACGGTTCGGCCAGTGACAGTGCCTGATCGATAGTGGCCTGATCGGCACTGTGCAGGGCCAGAAATTGCGCGAGTGGTGAGGTCATAGTGTTCTGTCGTTGTTGAAGTCATCTATATCTAGCTTACCAAAAAATACTGCGACCACAGGCCGCGGTATTGGGATATCGTTTGTATGGTTTGAAATCAGTGTTGCAGGTCAATCCGGTAAATTGCAAAGCCGGCAGCATCTGTATTGACTTGTTTCATCGGATGCTGACCTTTGTCTTTGATAAAGGATGCCGCTTTGTCGCTCGGTGAGGTCTCAAAGCGGATGTCCAGTTGCGTTGTGCTCCTGAGCGGGGCAAAGCGCCAGTTATTGTCGGCACTCGGTACAACTTGCCCGTCGTCTTTACTTACCCGGCTGATGTAACTGGCCAGCACGGTGCGGTTTTCATCCGGTGCTGCAAAGGCGATGAATTGCTCACCCGTCCCGGCAAACTTGGCACTGTAAGCGCGGTAATTGTTAGTTGCGATGATGAAGGGCTGGGCCGGATCTATGGCTTTGCCCTGATAGGTTAATTGCTGGATCCGTTCGGATGCCGGGTTGATGAGCTTACAGTCACCGTCGTAACGGGCGGGCTGAGAGACATCCACCTGATACTGAACACCGTCAATCACGTCGAAGTTATAGGTGCGGAAGTCTTCCCAGTTGATCAGTGACTGTGGCGCGCCTGAGCTGAGATCAATCTGGTTAAATTGTCCGGCAGAGCACTCCAGCCATTCTTTGACTTCTTTGCCTGTCACTTTCAGTGCCACCAGGGTATTGGGGTACAGGTACAGATCGGCTGCGTTGCGAAAGGTCAGCTGGCCGGCTTCCACTTCGGTGTAGTTGCCCGGATCGTTCGCCCGGCCGCCTGCCTTGAACGGGGCGGCAGCCGACAGCACAGGCAGGCCGTCTAAATCCGGGTCGCCCTGAATAAAGCGCTCCACGTAATCTTTCTGTGCCAGGTTCACAATCTGTACGGTCGGATCATCCTGTACCAGCGCAAGATAGCTGTACATCACGTCACTGGCTTTACCGATCGGCTGGTTTACAAATTCACGTGTCCCCTTGTGATCCTCCATCACGGCTGCGACCAGTTTACTGTCCGCCGCTACCTGCGCTTTGCCGTCGGCAAATATCGGGCGAGCCTGGGTTTGACGCTCAGTCACTATCCACTTGCCATCTTGCCGGGTCAGCTCCAGATCGATCACCCCCAGATGATCGCCCCAACGGCCGGGCATCACAGCCGCGACACCATTGATAGTACCTTTTTCTATGTCCGTATTGGGCAGGTTGGCAAAGGTTTGGCTCGGGAAGACAGCGTGGGCATGGCCGAAGGCGATTGCATCTATGCCTTTCACTTCTGTCAGGTAATAAACCGAGTTTTCCGCCATGGCATGGTAAGGATCGGCAGACACGCCTGAATGCGGAATCGCGACTATGATATCGGCGCCTTCGGCTTTCATCTTAGGCACGAAATAGTCTGCGGTTTGCTTGATGTCTCTGGCGCTCACCTTGCCTTCCAGATTCTTTTTATCCCAGGTCATGATTTGCGGCGGCACAAAGCCGATGTAGCCGATCTTTACCTCATGCTCTGTGCCGTCGGTATCTTTCAGGCGATAGGTTTTAATCAGATAAGGGGTAAAGAGGTTTTCCCCCGTCCTGAGGTCGTAGACATTGGCATTGATATAGGGGAAGTTTGCGCCTTTTAATGCCGCTTGCAGGAAATCCAGCCCGTAATTGAATTCATGGTTACCTATGTTGCCTACTTCGTAATCAAGTGGGTTCATGGCTTTATAGACAGGGTGAACATCACCGTCTGCCAGACCTTTCGCTGCCATGTAGTCACCCATCGGGCTGCCCTGAATCAGATCGCCGTTATCAACCAGCACACTGTTAGTGACTTCGCGCCTGGCTTGCTCGATTAAGGTGGCGGTACGGACCAGCCCGGTTTTCTCGGTGGCTTTATCTTTGTAGTAGTCGTAGTCCATGACATTGGCGTGAATGTCGGTGGTTTCAAGAATGCGCAGTTGAATGGTGTCTGCCAGTGCCGGGTCTGCTGCTGCCAGCAGTGCGCCCAGTATGGCAAGTGAAAGTGGTTTTGCTCTTAAAGACATGATTTCACCGTCATTAATGGAGTAAGTTACGCGCTAAAAGTAGCAAAAATACTGTTAATGAAATGCAAGAGCTTGTCAGATATGTGACCTGAGTGCGCTTCCTTGCTCTGCATTAGGTTTCTTTCTCGAGCCACTGTATTCAGGTATGCGGACGGGCGAAAGAGTTAGATCTTAAAGGCATAAGATAAGCTATTTTTAATGGATAAAAACCGGAAAAGTGATTGTTTTATACGGTGTTAGGGGCGATTTGCTGAGATATCAGGAAGGATTGTTCCCGCAAGGTGGTTAAGTCGGCCAAGCTAAACTTTTGGGAATAAAAAATGAAATTTTAGAATTTCAGGTAATAACTTGCCCCGTCTATAGTGCTGTTACGTACAGAGAGTAAGAGCAGTGACTATGGACTATTTACCTATTTTTGCCGATTTAAAGCGTCGCCCATGCCTGGTAGTAGGCGGTGGAGAAGTGGCCTGGCGTAAAACCCGGATGCTGCTTAAAGCCGGTGCCGATGTTCGTGTCATTGCTCCTGAGCTCAATGCCGATTTTCTGCAGGCGGCAGATAACGGTGACATTACTCTTCTTGCTGAGCATTTTATGCCAGAACACCTTGACGGTATCTTTCTGGCTATCGCTGCCACCGATCGCAAAGCCATCAATGCTCTGGTGTACCAGTCGGCAAATCAGCGACAGGTGCTGGTGAATGTGGTGGATGATACCCAGCGTTGCAGTTTCATCGTGCCATCGATTGTTGATCGCTCTCCTCTTATTGTGGCTATTTCATCTTCTGGCAAAGCGCCGGTACTGGCGCGTCTGGTCCGTGAGAAGCTGGAAGCCTTGCTGCCTCAGCATCTTGGTAAAATGGCGACGCTGGCAGGCCAGTTTCGCGATCGCCTGAAGAATACGGTGAAAAGCCTGTCTGCCCGCCGTCTGTTCTGGGAGCAGGCATTTGACGGCCGTTTCGCCGAGCTGGTTGCCGCCGGGCAAGATAAAGAAGCCGAGCAGGAATTGATTCGCCAGTCCCAGCAGGTGACTACCCAGGGCCAGGTTGCACTGATTGGTTCCGGCCCCGGCGACGCCGGTTTGCTGACCCTGCGTGCATTGCAATTAATGCAGCAGGCCGATGTGGTGCTGTATGACTATCTGGTATCGGACGACATCATGGATCTGGTACGCCGTGATGCAGAGCTGGTCTGTGTTGGTAAACGCGCCGGTTATCACAGTGTGCCGCAGGAAGAAACTAACCGCCTGCTGGTGGAATACGCCAGTCAGGGTAAACGGGTGGTTCGCCTGAAAGGCGGTGATCCTTTCATTTTCGGCCGCGGAGCAGAAGAGCTGGAAGTGCTGTTTGATGCCGGTATCCCGTTCCAGGTTGTGCCGGGCATTACCGCCGCAGCCGGCGCGACGGCCTATGCCGGAATTCCCCTGACACACAGAGATCATGCACAAAGTGCCATGTTTATTACTGGTCATACCAAGCCGGACAGCGACAATCTCGACTGGTCTACACTGGCACGCGGTAAGCAGACGCTGGTGATTTACATGGGGCTGATGAAATCAAGCCACATCCAGCAACAACTGATTCAGCATGGCCGCGCTGCAGAAACGCCGATTGCGATTATCGAGCGCGGCACGCAGGCATCGCAAAAAGTCTTCAGAGGCCAACTGAGCGAGCTGGCTCAACTGGCAGAGAATGCAGAATCGCCGTCACTCATCGTGGTGGGTGAAGTGGTGACTCTTGCGGATAAATTACATTGGTTCGGAAAGCAGGAACAACAAGGGCAACCACACCCCGCTGTCGTGAGCCTGGCTTAACATGGAGAGAAAGATGGATCCGAAACGCCTTACCCACCTTAAGCAGCTCGAAGCGGAGAGTATTCATATCATCCGTGAAGTGGCCGCTGAGTTTGATAACCCTGTGATGATGTACTCCATCGGTAAAGATTCATCGGTGATGCTGCATCTGGCCCGTAAAGCCTTTTATCCGGGGAAAATTCCTTTTCCGCTGCTGCATGTCGATACCGACTGGAAATTCCGCGAAATGATCGAGTTTCGCGATGCGACAGCGAAGAAATACGGTTTTGACCTGCTGGTGCATAAAAACCCGGAAGGCATGGCGATGGGTATCAGCCCGTTCGAGCATGGCTCGTCAAAGCATACCGATATTATGAAAACCCAGGGCCTGAAGCAGGCACTGAACCAGTACGGTTTCGACGCCGCATTTGGTGGCGCCCGTCGTGACGAAGAGAAATCCCGTGCCAAAGAGCGCGTGTATTCTTTCCGCGACAAAAACCACACCTGGGATCCGAAAAACCAGCGTCCTGAGTTGTGGAAGACCTATAACGGCCAGATCAACAAAGGCGAGAGCATCCGAGTGTTCCCGCTGTCGAACTGGACCGAGCTGGATATCTGGCAATACATCTACCTGGAAGGCATCGATATTGTGCCGCTCTACCTGTCACAGGAACGTCCTGTGGTTGATCGCGACGGCATGCTGATCATGGTGGATGATGACCGCATGAAGCTGCGTCCGGGTGAGCAAATTGAACACAAGAGCGTACGCTTCCGTACCTTGGGCTGTTACCCGCTGACCGGGGCGATTGAATCTGAGGCCAAAACTTTGCCTGAGATCATCGAAGAAATGCTGGTGGCCACCTCCAGTGAGCGTCAGGGACGGGCGATCGACCACGATCAGTCGGGATCCATGGAATTGAAGAAACGTCAGGGTTATTTCTAAGGAGTCGGGACATGAACAGCGCAATTCAACAACAAGTAGCTGAGCTGGGCATTGAAGCTTATCTGGATCAGCACCAGAACAAGTCTCTGCTTCGGTTCCTGACCTGTGGTTCAGTGGATGACGGCAAAAGTACGCTGATTGGCCGTCTGCTGCACGATTCACAGCAAATTTATGAAGATCAACTGGCCGCTATTCACGCTGACAGTCAGAAAGTGGGCACCACTGGCAGTAAGCCGGATCTGGCCTTGCTGGTTGACGGTCTGCAAGCGGAACGTGAGCAGGGCATCACTATTGATGTGGCTTACCGTTATTTCTCGACTCAGCAACGCAAGTTCATCATTGCCGACACCCCGGGGCATGAGCAGTACACCCGCAACATGGCGACAGGGGCCTCTACCTGTGATGTGGCGGTGATCCTGATTGATGCCCGTAAAGGTGTGCTGGATCAGACCCGTCGCCACTCCTACATTGCCAGCCTGCTGGGGATTCGCCAGTTTGTGGTGGCCGTCAACAAGATGGATTTGGTCGGTTTTGAGCAGGCGCGTTTCGAGCAGATCCGGGATGATTATCTGGCGTTTGCCAAAAAGCTCAATGCTGACATCAATATCCAATTGGTCCCGCTGTCGGCACTGGAAGGCGACAATGTCGTCACCGCCAGTGAGCTGACACCCTGGTATGAAGGCGAGCCGCTGCTGTCTTTGCTGGAAAGTGTGGAAATCAACAAAAAAGTGGACGGTGAATTACGCTTTCCTGTGCAATATGTTAATCGCCCGAATCTGGACTTCCGCGGCTTTGCAGGCACGCTGGCCTCGGGCACTGTGACTGTCGGAGATGCGGTGAAAGTGTTGCCATCGGGTAAATCGTCAACGGTTGCCCGTATTGTGACTTTCGACGGTGATCTGGCTCAGGCTCATTCCGGGCAGGCAATTACGCTGACCCTGAACGATGAGATTGATATCAGCCGCGGTGACACTATCGTTCATGCTGGTGACGACGTTGCACTCAGCAATCAGCTACTGGCTGACATTGTCTGGATGGCTGAAGCACCACTGGAAACCGGTCGTCAGTACGATATCAAAGTGGCGGGCAAGAAAACGCTCGGCTCGGTTAGTGCGATTCGCCATCAGGTTGATATTAATAACCTGGACACCTTTGCCACCGATGTGCTGCCTCTCAACGGCATTGGACTGTGCGAAGTGGTGCTCAATGAGTCTATCGCGATCGATTCATACCAGAATTGTGCCGATACCGGTGGTTTTATTCTGATTGACCGCCTGACCAATGTGACTGTGGGTGCCGGCATGGTGCGTGAGGCGCTGACGGAATCCGCCCCGTCTCAGCAGGAATACAGCGCCTTTGAGGTTGAGCTCAACGCGCTGGTCCGTAAGCACTTCCCGCACTGGGGTGCCAAAGATCTCAGTAAGTTGCTGGGGTAATGCCGATGGCATGGGAACAAGCTCTGGTACTGGCGATGCTGGTGGTGATCATAACCTGTTTGATCACCACCAGAATCAAACCTGCCTATCTGTTTGCAGGTACAGCCTTTATTGGTTTTCAAACCGGGATGATAGAGCTGTCAACTTTGGCGGGTAACTTCACCAACGCGTCGTTGCTGACCCTGGTCCTGCTGATCCTTGTTTCCATTGCTCTTGAAAAAACGCGCCTGATCAGTTGGGTCGGGCGCCAAATTTCTCAGGGAGGACAAACGTCTGTGGTGGCCAAGCTTGGCCTGTCGACGGCTTTCCTGTCTTCCTTTACCAATAACACGGCAGTGGTGGTGTCCTTGATTGGCGCAGTAAAGCGTAATCAGCGCCATGCGCCGTCTCGTTTGTTAATACCACTGTCCTACACCGCGATATTAGGCGGTACGCTGACCCTGATTGGTACCTCGACCAATCTGATTGTAAACAGCTTTGTCGAAGATGCCGGGTTACCCAGCCTGGGCTTTTTTGCGCCTTCAATGATTGGACTGGCGGTGTTGCTGGTCGGGCTGGTGTTTTTGATCCCCCTCAGCCACTTTCTACCCAATTACGATGACAGCAGCCAGGATGAACTGCCTTACTTTCTGGAAGCCAAAATAGAGCCGACCTCATCGCTGGTTGGCAAGTCGGTTGCTGAAAATGGCTTACGGGCACTGCGCCGCTTGTTTCTGGCAGAAATCATTCGTGACGGCAAGACGATTGCACCTGTGTGTCCCGAGACGGTATTGCGGGCCGGTGACAGACTGCTGTTCTGTGGCGATATCGAAAGTGTCACGACCTTACAGGAAATCGACGGACTGAGGTTATTTGGCCAGCACCACCTCAATGGGCAGTCCATGATGGAAGTGGTGGTCAGTCATTCTGCCGGTATTCGGGGTAAAACGCTGAAAAGCGTGCAGTTCCGCGAACGTTTTGATGCTGTGGTGGTGGCGATCCGTCGCGGCCATGAACGTCTGGCCGGCGGACTGGGTAATATTGAACTGCATCCTGGTGATACTCTGGTGATTGTGCCCGGCAAAACGTTTCATGAGAAAAAGCAGACGTTAAATCGTGAATTTGTCCTGATCAATGGTCTGGACTCCAGCGCCCGGCTGGATAGCACCAAGAGCATGGCCGTGCTGGGCGGTTTTGTTGCTGTGATTACCGCGGGCCTGCTGGATGCTTTACCTCTGATCAAAGGACTGGCCGGTTATCTTTTGTTGTTGCTGGCAACCGGTATCATCAGCTTTGCCGAAATTCGCCGCCGTTTTCCAATTGATATAGTGGTGATTGTAGGCTCGGCATTATCACTGGCTCAACTGATGCTTGCCAGCGGCCTGTCTGAGCAGATGGGCAATATCATGATGACGTCCTTTAATGGCTGGGGCGTCTACGGCGGGTTAGTGGCCGTGTATCTGTTGACCTTGCTGATGACTGAGCTGGTGACGAACAATGCTGCGGCAGCCTTGTCTTTCCCTTTAGCGTACAGTCTGGCACTGAGCTATGGGGTCGATCCTATGCCCTTTATTATGGCGGTGCTGTTTGGTGCCAGTGCCAGTTTTATTTCACCTTATGGTTATCAGACGAATTTGCTCGTTTACACCGTAGGCAACTATAAGTTGCGAGATTATCTACGGATCGGGTTGCCGTTTTCCGTGATGTACTCAGTGGTTGTATTAGCCCTGATCCCGCAGTTCTTTCCTTTTTAATGTGTTATAGCAACGGAGTGTAAAATGACCGCTGTCGTTCAACCCCATGAAAATGAAAACGTGGTCTGGCACAATCACCAGACCGATAAAGCACAGCGTGCTCAGTTAAAAAATCAGAGACCCTGCGTGCTGTGGTTTACCGGGTTGAGCGGTGCCGGCAAATCGACGGTGGCCGGGGCGTTGGAAAATCGCCTGGCTGAACAGGGCTTCCATACTTATCTGCTGGATGGCGATAATGTTCGCCATGGCCTGTGCAAGGATCTGGGTTTCTCTGCTGAGGATCGTAAGGAAAACATTCGACGTATCGGGGAAATGGCTAAGCTGATGGCTGATGCTGGTCTCATTGTGCTGACCGCGTTTATCTCTCCCCATAGAACTGAGCGTCAGTTGGTTCGTGAACTCCTGCCTGAGGGAGAGTTCATTGAAGTCTTCGTGGATACACCTCTGGCAGAATGTGAAAAGCGCGATCCTAAGGGCCTGTATAAGAAAGCCAGAGCGGGAGAGATTAAAGACTTTACCGGCATTGATTCTGAATATCAGCCGCCGGCGAATCCAGAGATTCATCTGCAAGCGGGCAACGCATCGGTTGATGAGCTGGTGACTCTGTGCGTGGAAGCATTAAAACAGCGTCACATTATTTAAGACAAGGAGTACAGCGTGAGCGCACTACTGGAGTCTCTCTATCAGGTTGCACTGGAAGCAGGGCAAACCATCATGGACTGTTATCACAGCAATGTCCGGGTTGAAGAAAAAGCGGACAAGAGCCCGGTCACTGAAGCTGACCTGGCTGCCAATGCGGTGATAGTCCGTCATTTATTACAGCTTACGCCCGATATCCCAATTCTCTCTGAGGAATCTGCTCATACTGAATGGCGTGACCGTCAGCACTGGCAATCATTCTGGCTGGTGGATCCGCTTGATGGAACAAAAGAGTTTCTTCGGAAAAACGGTGAGTTTACGGTTAACATTGCCTTGATTAAGGAAGGTAGGCCCGTGCTTGCCATAGTGCATGCTCCTGCTTTGGGTAAAACCTGGCTGGGAGACGGTAATAAAGCCTGGCTGCAAACCAAGGCTGGTCGGGAACCAATCCGAGTGAGAGAAGCAACAGTGCCGACCGTGGTGGGGAGCCGTTCTCATCCAAGTCCGGACATGGCTGACTTTCTCAATAAGTTGGGTCAGCACAAGATGACTGAGGTCGGGTCATCCCTGAAATTTTGTCTGGTTGCAGAAGGAAGGGCACAATTCTACCCGCGTTTAGGGCCAACCATGATGTGGGATACCGCTGCCGGTCAGTGTATAGCAGAAAGTGCAGGTGCATCCGTTACCTTATTTAATCAAGAGCCACTGCAATATCATAGGGAAGAGTTGCTGAACCCTTCTTTCCTGGTTAGCTGTAAGTAAATGCTTTTATGCCGTCGGGGTAACCCGACGGGTTGCTCTTCTGCTCTAGTGGTTTGAGCTGATCGTTTCCTCAGTTTCTACGTTCTCCTTTGAGTCTCTGTTTCTTTATCGTGTCTGTCCCATACCTGTTTTGGCTGTTTTTTGTGTTTTTTATCAGTTTCAGAGTAAAAGGTAGCCGGTTGCAATAAAATCACCAAAAAACACTTGCTGCTTTCAGCTAACCCCCTATAATGCCGCCTCACTGACAGGGCACACACGGGTTTGAATAAGTTCTTGGTAACTTGTGAATAACTTGTGTGAACTGAAAGTGGCGCAAAAAGAAAGAGAAACAGGGTTGACACTCGTTTTTGTTTTTGTAAAATGCGCACCCTCGCCGAGTAAAAGGTGCTAAAGGTTTAAAACCTGAAGTTATCCTTGGTGAGTGCTTGGTTAAGAAGGTGTTTGAGAAAGTTTTTAAAATAACGCTTGACTGAGAAAAAATGCTGGGTAGAATACGCAGCCCTGACCAACGAGACATAACGTTGAGTCAACGCTCTTTAACAATTTGACCATGCAATCTGTGTGGGCACTCGACAATGATACAGT
>NZ_JAGSOZ010000022.1:0-61478 GCF_019204055.1 Photobacterium sp. WH24
AGCAAGTGCTTATCGTCCACTTTCCGCATGATGTAGCGTTCAAAGGCAATGGCTTCGCC
This sequence comes from Photobacterium sp. WH24, assembly GCF_019204055.1. Taxonomy (NCBI): domain Bacteria; kingdom Pseudomonadati; phylum Pseudomonadota; class Gammaproteobacteria; order Vibrionales; family Vibrionaceae; genus Photobacterium; species Photobacterium sp. WH24. The sequence continues at coordinate 60 of NZ_JAGSOZ010000022.1, forward strand.
TTTGATACTGAAGCGTTTATGAACCCGCTTTCCTTTGAGTCTGTTCGTGTAGCACTCACAAATCCACGGATTATTGGAGCCGTCTTTGAGGTTTCGGATAGACATGGCAAATCGCTAAAATACTGCATATAAATACAGTATTAATTGAGACGAGCGGCGAAACAATATTTGATATGGACGAAGAAATACAATGTGAGGTGGCTCATATACGATCTGGTACATTAGAGACGATAGTTCAAAGGGAGCGTACTATGAGCCTATTAACTCTCAATTCGATCAACATGACATTTAGGAGGTGGTATTTATGCCAACGGAAACGAATGTATATTCAAGAAACTTAAAGGTAATTTCACTCTTTTTTATAATTTACTGGTTGCTTGGATTACATCCTCAAGACAACGTGCTTTCCTTGGGGACAGTGCGTTTCAATATTGATGACCCTCGTTGGCTCCCATATATAGCTAATGGACTATTATTATATTTTGCTTGGAGATTCTTTATTCATTCTAGGAAAAAGGTATCTAGCTCATATACAAGTTTTTTACGCTATGAAATGCTTAATCGGAAGCACAAATTCTGGTGCAAAAAACTGACTGAGTCAGCAGAAAAAGACTTTGCTAATAATGGTAAATTCGAAGATTTCCAAAAACTTAATGCTAATGATTTTTTTGATAAGTTAAAACCAGAACAATGTAGGATTTCACTTCCTTCATTATCTAATTCAAATACACCGATTAAGTTTGGCTACAGATATATAGCATCTGTGCCAAGCAATTTAGAGGGCAGGCCAAGTAACGTAAAAACTGGTAGTTATATATTCAAGTTCAACTACTTACTACGAACCACTTTGAATCTTCATATGATTACATTGTGGTTATTGTTTAATGAGGACTCTGCAGATTATTTAATACCTTGGGTTTTATTTTTCATTGCAGTTTTTAGTATCTTCATAAGATGCGATGAATATTCAATATCAACTACTCTAGTAGCTCAATGTAAAAATTGTTAATTATTTTCGTGTGAATCATTGTCCATTTCCCCTTTAGCGAGACAATTCAAAACTAGAGGTTTCCAGTTGACTCCGGTATTTAGCCGGAGGAATATTGCCTAAGCTCACGTGTGTGCGTTCTTCTTTGTAATCGCACATCCCAGAGTGAGACACGTATGTTCACTTTTTGAACACACGTAAGTTCTCTCGGGCTGGTTGAGTAATTATTAGACACCTCATGCATTTCACACCTGTGGCAGGCGGTTAAAAATCACTCTTCATGATGATCTGATGCTGTTATGTGGCAGAAATCTCCAGTTTAGACTGTCTCAGGATAGGGGAAGTGGACAAAATGAGTTTGGTTAATTGGTTAATTGGTTAATTGGTTAATTGGTTAATTGGTTAATTGGTTAATTGGTTAATTGGTTAAGGGAGAGCTTACAAGATAGAAATATGTCATTAATTTAACTTGGTATTGATTGCCTTACACCAATAATAACTATGTCTATAAATATAAATATAAATAAAATTCCGTATACAATGTAGTGGAACTTGGCTTCTTCACTTTTACATTTGGCGTCTTCGTAGCTGGGGCTATTGAATAAATTGTCAAGCTCCACTTGGCAAAGCATATTTTTATATCTACTATAAAGTTCATCTTTTTGCTTTTGATAAAAAGAGACTTTTTTGGTTAGTTCACCTTCCACTAACTTTGTATAGATTAATGCCACAATAAAAAACGCTAACGAAATGTAGCAGAACAAGTCTATTGTTGAGTCAAAATTATTCTTAGACATTCCTCTAATGACTATCAAAGTCACTATATAAGACAATATAGCAACTAAGTTAACTTTGTTTGAGTTGTAATAAGAGTCGTATGATTCAGACATTTTATTGCTCAAGCTAAAAATAAAATCGACTACTTTGTTTTTTATTTCAAAGTATTGTTTTACATTGTCTTCTTGATACAGTTGGTGGTTGGATTCAATAGCATATATAGTTTCTTGTGAGAAAGCTTGTTCTAATTCAGTAAAGCCATTTGTTGTAAATATATTACGTATGATAGATATTTTTGCGACTGCTCCAGTATCCTCAAAAACCCAATGAAATAGGTCATGAACTTCTTGAGATATAGTTTCTCCATCAATATCGAAATTAACTTTTAAAGCTATTGAATTCACACCGTTAAAGAAGAAGAGGTAAAGGTTATCTTCTCTTTTTACCTTGTTGCTAAAAATAACAAGTGACATGTAAGTCGATAGTTTATTAAATATATTGTTGGGTTCAATTGATCTAATTGACTTTCCCCATATAAACAAATGCTCAGGCGTAACTTGATGCTTGATATCAAAGTTATAACGATGAAAAATATTTTCGGAATTGTATTTGCTTTGCGCGGGAAATATAAGCGGTAACTTTTTTTTATGAATAAATAACGATAGATAGTCATAGGAGCCAGCTATCTTGTCTACTTCATTTAGAGCTGTTTTTAGGTTTTTGCTTAAAGCATCTTTAAAATTGGCGTAAGAGTAGAAGTACAGTGAACCTGAACTAGGCTTATCAATCTCAATTCTTAAGCTATACTCTGTATCTACGGTTGATGAGTCCAATAATTGAGCAGTTATATAATCTAAAGCAGACTCGATATTTAATTCAAAATCTTGAGCCCACTCACCATTTTCATATAACGATACTCTATCGGCAGATAACTCCGAGACGTACTTTATATATGACTCTAACTCACTGACAATTGTCTCTTTGTTAAAATCTTTATTAAAACTTATTTTTAAAAATGAATCAGTCAGAGTTTCACTTAAATTAATCATCTGAAACGTCCAGTTTTCTAAAATTCCCGTATCCTGATTTAGCCTTAATAGCTATGAAGTTACTTTTTTTATATTCAAATTGATATATTTTTGATATGTCACCACTTTTAATTTTTAGCTCAATATCATCATCAATTTTAATGGTGCGTTTCAATTTGGATTTGATAGGACTTATATCTATTTCAAATGAAGTGTCAAACTTCCCGCTATTACACGCCTTTTTTAAATCTTTTTTTATTTTGTCAGTGCTAACTTCTTTACTTTCAGGTTCATAATTCCCCACAACTCGCTCAACCATGTCGTCAGGGTCAAAGTGAGTTGCCGTTGTGAAATATGATGTAAGATTACCTTTTAGGAAAGCGTGATCAACCGGAGATACTTTGTTGACTTGACTTAGAGTGGAACTTAATTGGCTAAACGCTAAATCGGTGTTTTTTTGCGAGTCTCGAATGAACTCACACTCTAAGAACGTGCTCCACCAAAATTTGGATATTGATGAGTTTGTATCCGATAAATAAATTTCTTCATTAAGTGCGTTATTTTCCACATTAACTAAACAAGTTTTATACACGCCTTTGTCTTGTGGTAGACCTTTTAACAGCTTTAGATGCTCAGTTTCGAAGAAGTTCTCTACGTCAATTTTTGATATCAAAATAGAGTTTTCTCCTTCGCTTTCGAAATTAGAAACCAATAATGAACCTTTTCTGATTTCGTTAAAGTTTCCGTGCTTCGAGTTGTATTCAACTTCACAGGATAAAAGTTGTTCTGCTATTTTAAGAATACTTCCTTGATTTTCATCATCAGTTAGAGAAGCGATTAATTCCTTTTTAACAGAAGAGGTATCTGAAAAAGAACCTTGTCTTCGAGATGATCCATATTTAGCGTCATTAGCAAGTTTTTTAACAAAAACTAATACATCGTTTGCGTTTGCGTCGTTTAAGTCTATCTTGCGAACCGAGTTAGATTCGGACGCTATTTCAAAAATTTGATAGTACTTGATGGTACTTTCTGGTGCATTTTTCTCCATGTAAATCCCTTACTTTAAGAAAAATTTTATAAGATTTTAAGCTTTAGTGAGCTCTATTTGAAAGGATTGTCTCTTGTCAATGACAAAAATACAATACCAGTTTCACACATAATCTATGATACGTGTACTATAACCGTAATGTACGCCTTTAAAGTTAGATTTTTTTATTGATAGAGTCAAAATGACACTTGTCTAACTTAGTTTTGGGGCAATAACGAGTTACGATCCAAACTATTTCCTCAGCTTTAGGGAAAAATTCAGGACGAATTTTTAGGTTGTCGGCGCTGGGAGCGCCTACAACCGGCCCGGGCAGCGACAAAGAACCCAAAGGCATTTCTGGGTACTCTTTTTGCCATAAAAGAGTACCTGGCGCGCATCAGAAAATGCTGAGGCAGGCACAAAAGTGAAAGCGCGACATACAAATTCACCTAAAGGTAGGATGGACATTTTAGACATCCCACCCCCTCCCATCGCACAAAAAACCACCAATCAAACGATTAACTCCTTAAAACCAAGCTAAGTCACTAAAAAGTAACTAATTGCTGGCTACACTGAAATGACTATCAGTGGAGAGATAAGGGGAAGGGTATGACAATGAAATCATTACAAGCAGATACCCTGTACCGCACCTGCACCTTAAACGGGCTGGATGCCGAGTTTTCATCAACCAAACATTTAGCACCCCTGAACGAAATTGTGGGGCAGGAGCGCGCTCAGCAGGCGGTTGAGTTCGCGATGTCGATTAAAGAGAAAGGATACAACATATATGCCATCGGCCGGAACGGGCTGGGTAAACGGACTATGGTACTGCGTTATCTGAACCGCCATGATCCGAACGGGGATGCTACGCCACTGTATGACTGGTGTTATGTCGCCAACTTTGAAGAAACACGTACCCCTAAACTGCTGAAACTAAAGCCCGGCACGGGGATGCCGTTCAAAAAAGACATTGAAAAGCTGATGCTTCGTCTGGTGAAAGCCTTGCCGCTGGCGTTCGATAACGAAATGTATTATTCGCGCTCGGAACAGCTGAAAAATCAGTTGGCGGAGAAACAGCAAACCGCCCTGGGCAATTTAACCGAACAAGCGAAAGAGCAAAAGGTGAGTCTGACCCTGACGACTCAGGGCGATTATCAGCTGATTGCGATGAATGGTGAAGAGCCGCACACCGAAGAAAGTTTTGTCGCGCTGCCTGAAGAAGAGCAGGAAAAATTCGAAACGATTATCACAGCGCTGGAAGTGAAACTGCGCGGCATTGCGCGCCAGCTTACTGACTGGGAAGAAGAGTTTTCCGATAAAATCCAGAAGCTCAATGAAGAAGTGGCGCTGGAAGTCGTCTCGCATTTTGTTAAACCGCTTAAAAAGCAGTACCGCGGTCATACTGAGATAAAAGACTATCTCACGGCGATGCAGAAAGACATTCTGGAAAACCTCGATATCTTTTTAGAAGAAAGTGAAGATCAGGTCGCGCTGTCTTATGCCGCGCTGGATAAGAAAATGCCGCGTCGTTATCAGGTTAATGTGCTGGTCAGCCAGGAGACTGAACGCTTTCCGATTGTGGTGGAAGAAAGCCCTAACTATCACGCCATCTTTGGCTACATAGAGAACGCGACCTACAAAGGCACTGTGTTTACCGATTTCTCGCTGATTCGCTCCGGCAGTCTGCACCGTGCCAATGGCGGCGTGTTGCTGATGGATGCGGTGAAGGTGCTGGAGCGGCCCTATGTGTGGGACGGCCTGAAACGGGCATTGCGCTCACGCAAGCTGAACCTGAGTTCGCTGGAGCGGGAAGTCACGCTGTCGGGGACGATTTCGCTGGAGCCTGAACCCATTCCGCTGGATGTCAAAATCATCCTGTTCGGTGATTATCAGACTTATCAGTTACTGGTTCATTATGATCCCGACTTCAGTGAGTTGTTCCGTGTGACTGCGGATTTTGAAGATGAAATGGAACGCACGGATGAGTCTGAGCTGCAGTATGCGCGTTTTATTTCCAGCATCGTGCACGATAACGGCATGCTGCATTGCGACCGTAAAGCCATTGCCCGCATCATAGAATACAGCTCCCGTCAGGCCGAGGATCAGAACAAACTGTCGCTGCACTCGGCGGATATCGCCAATCTGCTGCGTGAGACCAATTACACCGCCAGAGCCGCCAATGCCAATATGATCCGTGTCGCCCATGTCGAACAGGCCTTGCTGCGACAGGAAAAACGGGTCAGCCGCCTGCAGGATCAGATGCTGCATACCTTCAGGAACGGTACAACCCTGATTGATACTCAGGGTGATGTTATCGGTCAGATCAATGGTCTGTCCGTAGTATCGACCTCGGATCACCGTTTCGGCTTACCGAACCGGATCACGGCCACCACCTCTTGGGGGGAGGGCGAGGTGATGGATATCGAGCGCAGCGTGAAGCTGGGCGGGCGTATTCACTCAAAAGGCGTGATGATACTGACCGCTTACCTGTCGTCGCTGTTTGGCAAGAGCGCACGCATTCCGCTGACCACACATCTGACGTTTGAGCAATCTTACGGTGGCGTGGATGGCGACAGTGCCTCGATGGCCGAGCTGTGTGCCATTATCTCTGCGTTTTCCGGCTGCCCGATCAACCAGTCGATTGCGATTACCGGCTCGATGAATCAGTTTGGTCAGGCGCAACCGATTGGCGGTGTGAATGAAAAAATTGAAGGCTACTTTGATGTCTGTACCATCAAGGGGCGGCATAACAACCAGGGGGTGATTATCCCGCAGTCGAATGCCCATAACCTGATGTTACGCAAAGACATTCTCACCGCTGTTGAAAAAGGCGATTTCCACATCTGGGCGATTTCCCATGTCAGTGAGGCGATCAGCTTGCTCACCGGCAAAGATGCCGGTGACTGGCAGGACGATAATTACCCGCCGGAATCTGTACTGGGCATTGCGCAAAATAAGCTCAATGCGATGCGCAAATAAAACCGTGTGACAGGAAACCTGTTATCGGAAACAGAGAATGCCATCCAGCCGGATGGCATTTTTTCGGCTACACAGGTTCGCGCTGGCGGGCGACAGAGAGAAAGGTCGCCATGGCCTGAACATCAAGAAAGCCGTCTGTCTTCTTGTGGCTGCGCAGAAACTGATAACCCGCCAGCACTTTGATTAACTCTTCTGCGCGAACACCGTCAAAAGGCTGGCCTGTGACATGTTCCCAGGCGAGGGCCAGCGCTTCTTTGTCGACCACTTCAGCCTGACGGTACAGATAGCCGCAACCGGTGGCTAACCACTCCAGTGAGCAATTGGCTTTCACCGCAATTTGATTGGCTTTTTGCAGGCTGGGTTCGCTGCCGTTGAGGTATTTGCGGATCAAGGCTTCATTCAGCTCAACCCGGCGGGCAAAACCACTGGTACTTTCTTCGCCAATCAGGCTGCGCAAGCGTTGAGCAAATGACATAGACTCGTACTCTGGTTCGAAACTTGTGGGTTATATCATTGCCCGAGGGGGCGATCCAGCCTAGGATACGTTCAGCGAATTATTTCGGGTAATGAATAAAGGAGTATGGACCATGGTGGCAAACGTCGAACTGACGCCAAAAGGGCCGCAGCTTTCTGAATTGGTTCAGGGCTACTGGCGTCTGGCGGAGTGGGGCATGACCCCGCAGGAACGTCTGACCTTCCTGAAACAGCATATTGAATTGGGCATTACTACCGTTGACCACGCCGACATTTATGGCGGTTACACTTGTGAGCAATTGTTTGGTGAAGCGCTGGCGCTGGATCCCAGTGTGCGCGGGCAGATTCAGATCGTCTCTAAATGCGATATCAAGCTGTGCGGCAGCCAGTATCCCGAGCAGAGAATCAACCATTACAACACAGGTAAAGCGCATATTACTGAGTCGGTGAACAATTCACTGCAACGTCTGGGCGTTGAACAGTTAGATGTCCTCTTGATTCACCGCCCGGATGTGCTGATGGATGCCGACGAAGTCGCAGAAGCTTTTGCGGCGCTGAAACAGCAGGGCAAAGTGGCCCACTTTGGAGTGTCGAATTTTTCTCCTGCACAGTTTGATCTCCTGCAGTCACGTCTGGATGCGCCTTTGGTGACCAATCAGGTGGAAATCAATCCGCTCAACTTCGAGGTTTGCCATGACGGCACGCTGGATCAACTGCAGATGAAACGCACCAGGCCGATGGCATGGTCCTGCATGGCCGGCGGTGAGATCTTTAATGGGCAGTCAGAACAGGTGATCCGTGTTCGCAGCGAACTGGAAGCGATCCACCAGGAAATCGGCGCCAGCTCCATTGATCAGGTGATCTACGCCTGGGTACGCCGTTTGCCGTCTAAGCCGTTGCCGATTATCGGTTCCGGTAAAATTGAGCGGGTTGAAGATGCTATCGCCGCGCTGGCATTTGAACTGAGCCGCGAACAATGGTTCCGTGTGTGGGTGGCGTCGAAAGGTCATGGTGTGCCGTAACCCGTTTTCACTCGGCCATAACGACACAACCCCGCATCTGGCGGGGTTGTGGTTTTTATCGCGCTAAAAGATTAGCCGCTTAATTTTTCTTCTCAGTGGCTGTTTTCAGGATTTCTTTGATGCGCTTGTTCGAGACTCGTTTAGCCATAAATCACTCCTTGTAAAAAGACTACTCATACTGAAAACGATCGATGCCACGATATTGAGTGACTTTTCTAGTGACACTGTCACTCCGTTGCATTCGACCTTACTCCACTATAATGCCTGGCAGACTGAAAAAAGGGATCTGGCTCAACCTCTCGGGATTTGATGTTCGGAAAATGCGAGCTACACACCTTACTATCACGTATATAACTAATTGTTTTTGATTGAGTCGTGCGCCATGAAAGAGATTGATATCCAAGGGATGACCCCTGCGCATTTACCGCAGGTGGCTGAGTTGTCGGTAGCAACAGAGCAGGTGAAATTCGTTGGTACAATGGAAGAGCTGCTGGTTAACATCAATGATAAGCTCCACCCGCACGTGATTCTGGATGGCAACACGGTTGTCGGCTTTTTTCTGATCGATACGCAGTACGGGCACAGATACGACTTCGCCCATCCAGAGGCGCTCGGTTTACGTGCTTTCTTTATCGATCATCACCATCAGGGCAAAGGTTACGCCAAGCGTGCGGTTCTGGCCCTGAAAGCGTTTCTGCTATCTGCTTATCCCGGTTTTGATCAGATTTATCTGACAGTGAACTGTAAAAACCCTGCAGCCAGACATTGTTATCAGCAGGGCGGGTTTATTGATACCCATGAGCTCTATCTCGGTGGAGCCGCTGGCCCGCAGCATATTATGAGAATGGTGCTATAACTCCCACAGCGCAGACTGGCTGAGCCAAGCGGGTTATGTCACAGTGTAAGCGCTGATTTCAAACTATATTTTAATCACATCAGCTATCTGCCAGAGGGATGCGCATGGACAGCAAACACTACGAAATCAGAACCATGAAACCGGACGAAGTCAGCATTGCTGTCGAATGGGCTGCGCAGGAAGGCTGGAATCCCGGCCTGCATGATGCCGACTCTTACTACTACGCCGACAAAACCGGTTTTCTGGTCGGTGTATTGGATGATGAACCGATAGCGACCATTTCGGCGATTCGCTACGATGCGTCTTTCGGTTTTATTGGCTTTTATATCGTCAAACCAGAATACCGCGGTCAGGGCTATGGCATACAGATATGGAATGCGGCACTGGCGCACCTGGAAGATTGCAACATCGGCCTGGATGGGGTGGTGGAACAGCAGGACAATTATAAGAAATCCGGCTTTCAACTGGCATACAGCAACCTGCGTTATGAAGGGCTCAGCGGCGGACAATCACCCGAGGATCACGCGATTGTGGCACTGACAGCACTGCCGTTTGAAACCGTCGCTGCTTACGATCAGCTTTTCTTTCCTGCTTCTAGACCCGAGTTTCTGCAACATTGGATTACCCAGCCAGACAGCCATGCATTAGGCATTCTGGAAAATGGCATGCTGGCAGGCATAGGCGTGATCCGCCAGTGTCGCAACGGCTATAAAATCGGCCCGTTGTATGCCGAGAATGCCGATCTGGCCGAGCGTCTATTCGTCGCCCTGAAATCAGCGGTAGAACCCTCACAACCGCTTTTTCTTGATGTTCCGGAAGTCAATCAGGCCGCCATCGCACTGGCGGAAAAATACGACATGACGGTGTCGTTTGGTACCGCGCGTATGTACACCGGGGAACAACCGGCATTACCGCTGGAGCGGTTATTTGGTGTGACCTCGTTTGAGATTGGGTGAGTCAGGCTTGTGTGAGGCGGGTAAACAGGTTTGATGGTATGTCGCGCTTTTAATCCGGAGCGCCACTCCGCACTTTCTTATGCGCGCCAGGTACTCTTTTGGGGCAAAAAGAGTACCCAGAAATGCCTTTTTGTTCTCTGGCGCCGTCCGGGTCGGTTGCAGGCGTTCCCGGCACCGACAACCTAAAAATTCGTCCTGAATTTTTTCCCTCGGGTTGTGCCACCAATATACATTTTTAATCCGTCATTCCCGCGACAAGCGGGGAGCCATACAGCGAGTACGATTCTTAAGGCTGGGTGAGTATGTCGCGCTTGGGTTCTGTGTGTCACTCCGCATTTTCTTATGCGCGCCAGGTACTCTTTTGGGGCAAAAAGAGTACCCAGAAATGCCTTGTTGTTCTCTGGCGCCGTCCGGGTCGGTTGTAGGCGCTCCCGGCGCCGACAACCTAAAAATTCGTCCTGAATTTTTTCCCTCGGGTTGTGCCACCGATATACATTTTCAATTCGTCATTCCCGCGACAAGCGGGGAGCCATACAGCGAGTACGATTCTTAAGGCAGGCTGAGTATGTCGCGCTTGCGTTCTGTGCTTCACTCAGCATTTTCTCATGCGCGCCAGGTACTCTTTTGGGGCAAACAGAGTACCCAGAAATGCCTTGTTGTTCTCTGGCGCTGTCCGGGTCGGTTGCAGGCGCTCCCGGCGCCGACAACCTAAAAATTCGTCCTGAATTTTTTCCCTGGGTTGTGCCACCAATATACATTTTCAAGCCGTCATTCCCGCGACAAGCGGGGAGCCATACAGCGAGTACGATTCTTAAGGCTGGGTGAGTATGTCGCGCTTGGGTTCTGTGCTTCATTCAGCATTTTCTCATGCGCGCCAGGTACTCTTTTGAGGCAAAAAGAGTACCCAGAAATGCCTTTTTGTTCTCTTGCACCGTCCGGGTTGGTTGCAGGCGCTCCCGGCGCCGACAACCTAAAAATTCGTCCTGAATTTTTTCCCTCGGGTTGTGCCACCGATATACATTTTCAAGCCGTCATTCCCGCGATAGGCGGGAATCCATACAGCGAGTACGATTCTTAAGGCTGAGAGATGCCTCAAACTCAGGCGCGACATACTTTCATGCACAAACATATTATCCACCCCTCCAGAATAATTGCCTTTAATCCCTACCTTTATATGGATAATGCATAAATTCTATAGGAGGACATTTATGTTAAATAAGATCATTGGTTTCAGTTTTTTGGCTACAATTGCCACTTTTCCCAGCCTGGCTCAGGAACCTCTCAAAGGGTGCGACGCCAAAGCTTATGAGATACAGCAGCAAATCGAATATGCGAAAAGCCATGACAATACGCATCGTGTAACCGGTCTGGAAAAAGCGCTGAAAGAAGTACAGGATCATTGTACGGATGAAGGATTAATGCGCGAAAGACTTGCAAAAGTTAATGAAAAAGAACAGGAAGTTGCCGAACGCACGCTTGAACTGAAAGACGCCCAGGAATCTGGCAGAGCCGATAAAATTGAGAAAAGAATGAATAAGCTGCAAGAAGCAGAGGCAGAGCTTTCCGCCGCAAGAAGTGAGCTGAACAAGTAAGCTCAGATCTATCAGAGCTTGCAATGAATACTTGCCTCAAAGATAACTATCTAACAACGAGTTAATAGTCCCCAAAAATCCACTCTCCAGGGGAAAATTCAGGACGAATATTCAGGTTGTCGGCGCCGGGAGCGCCTACAACCGTCCCGGTCAACACCAAAGAACACAAAGGGGGTTTTCTGGGTACTCTTTGCACCAACAAAGAGTACCTGGCGCGCATACAAAGATGCTGAGAGAAGCCCCGAACTCAAGCGTGACAAACCAGCAACACCTCAGATATTGCACTCGTTATCTGGATTGCCGCCTGCGCGGCAATGACGGGCTGGGTGTATTTTCTTAGCTAAAGTGATCAACAAACCCAGGGGAAAATTCAGGACGAATTTTCAGGTTGTCGGCGCAGGGAGCGCCTACAACCGTCCCGGCCAATACCAAAGAACACAAAGGGGGTTTTCTGGGTACTCTTTGCACCAACAAAGAGTACCTGGCGCGCATACAAAGATGCTGAGAGAAGCCCCGAACTTAAGCGCGACAAACCAGCAACACCTCAGAAATTGCACTCGTTATCTGGATTGCCGCCTGCGCGGCAATGACGGGCTGGGTGTATTTTCTTAGCTAAAGTGAAGACTAGGACGCCCCTTTTGATTAACGACTCAACATAGAGATATCAAGTTTATCAATTACTATTATTGAGTTTTTATTTTATGAATGCTGTCAATTTTTTTTCATATTGTTCAAGCACTATATGAGTGACATCTCAGGGATATGAATTAAGTCATATTCTGGTACTCTATTTTTGCAGGGTATATCTTTTATCTTATTTGACTGTTTTGATAATAAATAGAAATGTTGTTTTTAATGTTGATGTGAAAAATAATATCTATTAGAATCTTGTTTCATATCATCAGTATGAATTTTGTCTTTTTTGTTTCAAAGGTTGATGGATAAAGTTTTTCATGACTATGAATCTATACAAAGCTTTGTTCTGTCTTATTGTTTTTTATTATTTCAATTTTCAAGATTGATCATTTACTGAGAACTTGTGTTATTTCAGTCGGGTTAAATGCCTCTTCGCTAATTCAATACGGCCATTTTACATCTGGTTGATTATATTATAATTAAATGTTGCATGTGATTGTTTTGACGTGATTATCAATAAATTTAGGGTGTCTTTGTCTAAATAAGGAAATGAAATGAATATCTCACATCTAGTTGGTAATACGCCTATCATTAAACTTCAAAGTTTAACAAAAAATTTATATGCCGATATCTATATTAAATTGGAATTTCTGAATCCTTGGGGATCAATCAAAGATAGAGCGGCGAAATCGATGATTGATGCAGCGATTGCAGATGGTTCAATTCAGCGCAATACGACGATTGTTGAAGCGACGACGGGGAATACGGGTATCTCTTTGGCCGGGATATGTGCTTCGATGGGTCTGCCACTGATTATTGTCATGCCAGAATATGTTACCGAAGAGCGGAAAAAGCTTTTGGAGCTTCTGGGTGCTCAAATTGAGTTGACGCCTGCTGAATTGAACTATCAAGGCGCTGTGTCTCGTGCCATTGAACTCGCGAGCCAGGAAAATTATTTCCTGGTTGATCAGGGAAATAATCAGAATAACCCATTCGCACATGTTCAGACGGCAAGGGAAATCATCGATTTCTTTGATGGTACGCCTGACATTTTTATTGCCGGGGTGGGGACTGGCGGACATTGTAATGGCATCGGAAATACCCTTAAGCAGCATAATCACCAGACAAAAGTAATTGCCATTGAACCGAAAGGTGCAGCCGTTCTTAGTGGTCGGACATCTTTCTCAGAAGTCAATTCGAATCATGGTGTTTTGGGGATCGGGCCGGGAATCATCGCGAAAACGGTCGATCGGGAAGTTATTGATGAAGTCTATGTGATCGAGGGTGATGATGCGATAACGATGACTCGAAAAGTGATATGCGAGGAAGGACTATTACTGGGTATTTCATCAGGCGCGTCTATCCATTGCGCTCTAGAGCTGGCTGCCAGAAAAGAGAATGCAGGGAAAAAGATCTTAACCATTGCTGCGAGCCAAACTGAGCGATATCTGTCAACTGGAATTTGAGGTCAAGCAAATGAACTTAGGAATAATTGGCGGTGGGGCTGGGTGTATCTCTGTGCTGATGCACTTACTGGAATTACCTCATGATATTTTCACAACAGTGAAAGTATTTAGTGGTGATCACAACCAGATAGGTTATGCCTACAAAGCGTCTCCAGAAGAATTTATTTTAAATACACGGCTGGACTCTCTGAAACAGTTTAATCATGTGGTCGATATCTACGAGTGGTTATCTCATGCAGGTTATGATTATACGAAGAAAGACTTTATTCCCAGAGCGATTTATGGTCGCTATCTCAAGCAAGTCAAAGACCTAATGATCACGACACTAGAATCAAGAGGGATTGCATTTGAGTATTACCCTGAAGCCAGTGCAGTCAATGAGTATGGTGATATTGTTTGTCAGGGGATAAAGCATCAGGTTTCTGCGACGGTCGTGTCCATTGGGTTTGGCGGTGATCTCTTGAATGATGTGCTGTTTGATAAAATCAATGCTGTACCCAAAGGAGAAAAGATCGAAATATACGGTTCAGGGTTGAGTGCGATTGATATGATTCTCTTTGTGAGTGCGTATCGGCCAGACTTAACCATTGATTGTTTTTCTTTAACCGGTCGTTTCCCCAGAATCAGAAGTGATTTTACATCAGGTGGACCTTCTCTGTTTGATGGTGTTGATATTGGGAACCTAACCGTTGATAAAATATTTTCCAGGTTTTTATCAACGCTCAAAAATACGCAGGAAAGAGAGATTGTTTTGAATAATCAGGTGACATTGTCTGAAGAATTACAATATGTCTCTGAGCACACACCACTCTGGCAAGAGATGATTTATAATGCGACGTCTAAGTATGTTGATGTGTATGCGCAACTTGCGATCGACTGTAAAAAGCGTTTACATGAAAATCGGGCGAATATTATTAATACACGTGCGATGTTTCCGCATGTCAATGCCTCGAAGTTAGTGAACCTGATAGACCAGGGGCAACTTCGGATGTGTAAGAAACCTTTCGATATTTTGACTGCAGGAAAATATGCACTGATGGGCTTTAATTCCTTTGAATCCCCTGAGTTCATCTCAAATAGCAAATTGCCAAAGAGTTTTATTTCCGGAATTGAGGTCGATGCCAACTGTCGAGTGAAAGACGAGCGAAATATTTATATTCTAGGGCCAATGGTGAACGGATGTCGGTTTTTTACAGAAGCGACATCACTCACAGTAAGAGATGCTGAACTCGTTGTCAGGGAAATATATCGCTCAGAAAAAGGAAAAAACCGTGTTTATACAGGATGTAAATAGATTTAGGAATCTTCTGAAGGGTGTGAAGACAATTGATATCGCATCGTTCGGGAGTGTTATTTCTCCGGAATATTTGATTCAACTGATCAACTTCACGGCCTGGAATGGTCGTTACGCCGAGAAATATGGTTTTATTGGCGCATCATTGCCGGGGGCTGGCTGGCAGGGTGGCTTGAATACTTTGCTTCAGGGAAACAATGTTGACTGGGTAATCGGTGGGTATTTTGGTGCAACGCGCCAAATTAATTGTAGCTTAGCGCTTGAAAGAGGCGAGGTTCATAACTTGCCTCAGGGGGTTCTTGCCAAGTTAATGAGTGAACCCAATCGGCAATATTCAACGAACATTGGGATGGGGACGTTTATTGATCCATCTGTAAAAGGAAGCTGTATTAGTTCCGGCGCACCGTTTAACTTCATGCCTGTGGTCAACACAGGCAATTTTCTAACGTATACACTCCCTGAGAGCGATCTGGTCATCATGCGGGGGGCCGGCTTCACTCAAAGTGGAGATATTGTTCTTGAAACGCAGCCTATCGATTTAGATTTAGAGTCTGTGATACGATGCGCCTTATCGAATCAGACAAAGATAGCGATTCAAGTGCCGGATCGGATTGTCAATGACCCGGAGAAAGTTTGTTCGAGAGATTTGTTTGATGAAGTCTTTATTGCCCCTGATGCTTTCCATATAGTGAGTTATTTACCGGGCAGATATCATCTGAATGATGAAAATCTTTATCGGCACTGTCTGGATTCAGCTTCAATTAGTCACCAGCTCGCGCAGCGTATTACGGCCCATGAACGGCTAATTATTGGCATCGGATTACCTGTGCCGGCAGTGAATCAGGTTCATCAATATACTGACTGTCAGTTTGATGCACTCATTGAATCAGGTGTTGCGGGCGGGGTGCTCTACGACGGTGATGGATTTGGAATGAGTCGTGGTGGAAAAAAAAGATACACACAAAACGAGATCTTTCAGAAAATCTGGAATGGCGAAATTGACCACGCAGTGCTTGGTTTGGGTGAAGTTGACCGATTGGGACGAGTCAATATTGCAAAGCTGGGAGAAACATTCTTTGGCGTTGGTGGCTTTATTGATATTTCTCAGTCCATACAAAAAATAACCTTTTGTTATCGGAATAAGTTCGAAACAGACCAACTTGAGCGGGTGTGTTTTACTCCCCGACAACATCAGGATATCTGTTATATAAGGAGTCATGTGTGACAGAGTGGTTACCGTTATTAGTATCCTTTACAACGCTGCTGTTGGTTGGTGTGATGAGCCCGGGTCCGGCGTTCTTTGTGACCACCCATAGTGCGCTGACTTTTTCAAGAAAAGAAGCCTTTGCGAGCGTTTTAGGGATTGCAACTGGCAACCTCATTTTTGCATCGCTTTCCGTACTGGGATTTTCTGCATTGTCACAAAATAGCTCGCTCATGAATGTGATTCACATTTTTGGCGGATGTTACCTGTTGTACCTGGCATTTAAGTTGTCAACGGCGCAGCCTGTTCAGGCGCACGCGGTGTCGGATCAGGGAGATCAGAGCTGTGGGTTCCTGTCCGGGTGTATGGTTCAGTTATCGAATCCGAAAGCATTTTTGTTCATCAGCAGTGCCGTTTCTTTTGCTGTGCAGAAAAACCATGAACCCCATTTTTATTTTCTGGTGGCTATGGTTACTTTTCTGGTCAGTGCTGGTTGGTATGGTTTTATTTGCTCGGTGGTGAGTCTTCGGTTTTTCAGAGAAGCTTTGCGCCCCAAACTGCATTGGTTCTGTCGGTGTTCGGCGTTAGTCATTTTATATATGGCCTACAGAATGTTCCTCCAGGTATTTGCAAGCTAAAAAGTACTTCGAGATACGCGGTTTATTTTTTCAATAAAATCAGGGCAGGTCTCTCAGGATCTACCCTGAATGTTTCTGATACCCGGTTAACATGCATCAAATACAATGCTTGTGCCGTAGCTGCCGTTCACTTTTGTTTGGGTGTCTGGTGATACGGATAACCGGGTGCCGGCAGACTGCCTGCCTGAAACCGATTTGGCATGACACAGGCTGGCGCTGGCCCCCATACCGAGTTCAACCGTGGCCTGGTTAACATGCAGGGGCTGGGCGGCGTGATCGAGTGTGGCACCCATGGCCAGAGCCAGTGTCAGCGTATCTGTGCTGCCGCTCAGCACCAGTTTGCTGCCCATTTCCCCGGTGGCTGCGAAACTGTCGCTAGCGATAGCGCAGCCGTCCACGGTAGCATCAATGCCAAATCTGGCGTCAAGGCGCTGAAGGGGTTGCGAAGTGTAAATATGCACAGTCAGCGGTTCAATGTTCTCCCAATCGTCACCCGAGCGATTGCTGATCTGCAGGGTACCCTGCTGTTCAGTCACCGTCAGCTTTTCCAAGGCAGCAGCCTTACCTGTGGCTTCAAGGTAATTTTTGTCGCTGCAATGCACGCTGACCTCCAGGCCTTTTTCGACAGATAGCTTATTGAATGCACGGACAGATTCTGTGCGTGTCTGCTCGTCGGCAAAGCTGAAATTTATGATACCGGTATACAGCGCAATACCAGCCAGGGCAGCAGGAAGAATCACTTTTTTCATCGTCGGTTTCATCGAATCATCACATCCGGTTTGTGGAAAGTGAGATTATCTAATCAATAGTCGTGCCAATATGCATTAAGGTCTGTAATCCAGGCTGTATGCGGGTTGGCGCTGATTCGTTTCACAGTTCCTCAGGGTATTGATATCAATTGTTAGCCGAAAAAACTAACAGGTGGCAAATTTCGCCACCTGTTTTCTCTTATTACCGACTGTTTTTGTTATTGCCGCCACGCTTTACATCATTCGGGACACAGTAAAACGGGTTTGCTGAATGACACCATGATCCGGGTTTAGCTGCCAGTCCGGGTTTTCCATAAAGCCCAGGGCTGAGAAGCTCAGGCCATCACCATCCTGCAGTTGCCAGGTCATGACTTTATCGCTGTCGGTAAAGTGGATCACCAGTTGTCCTTTGGCATTCACTATCCAGCTGAATGCTTCTGTCAGGGGCTGATCTGGCTGGTCAGCATTCGGCACGTTATAAGTACCGTTGCCGGAGAGCAGGCCGTCTGCATTGCTTGCCGGCACACCGCTGAACGCCAGGCTGTGACCGTTATCCAGCGTCAGCAAAGCGGTACTCAGCAGATTACCGGTAAAGGCCAGAGGTGTTGCTGTCCAGGGTGTGCCGCAGCTTGCGATGGCCTGAGCATAGTCGGCCGGTGTCGCGCCGCTGTCGGTCGGGCTTTGCGTGCTGTCATTCCAGCCGGTGTCGAAGTTATCACACTGGGTCAGTAAACGGCCGGGCAGGGCACTTTGCACCAGCGAACCGGAGCCGATCGCACCTTGTTCCTCGGTAATTCCCTCTGGTGTATTGTCCTTGACCCATTGCTCATTCACCGTAAAGACTTTCCAGCCGGTTTCACCGTTGGCCTCAGCTTCTGCCAGCAGAGAGAAGGTTTGCGTCCAACTGGTGGCATTGGGGATATCACGGCCCTGAATGGTCAGCAGATTGTTATCGATTTCCCATTGATAGCTCTCTGCTTTTTCGCCTGTCAGGCGATAGCCGAAGCCCTGATTGCCGTCACTGTTGGTCAGGAAGGTGTAGCGGCTGCCCAGATCATCACCCGGTTTGCCCCACAGGAAGGACTGGCTGGCCAGATGATCAACCGTCGGGGTGAGCTCACCACCTGAGGTACTTTGTTTGCACGTCTCGACGGCAGTATCAAACTGGGCTTTGGTAGCTGCCACTGTGGGTGCGTTATCGTCGCTCATCACGGAATCACCTGTCGTACAGGGCGACAGGGTTGCGCTGCTGGCAGGGACAGTATCGCCGGACTGACGGTAATCCAGGCTGCGCATCTGCCACAGGGCTTGTGTATCTATGATGTTGTCACCGTTGCTGGCGTATTGTGAGAAGACGATAAACAGGTTCTGCTCGCTGGTTTTGTTGAGCATCGCCCAGACTTCGGCATCGCCATTGCTGTTGAACAGCTTGATCATGCCGGAGGCGAACCCGTCTTTCTCGTTGCTGCCGGTAATACTCCAGGTGTAGTTTCCGGCCGCGACGCCGTTCAGATAACGCACGGCTGTGCCATTGTCTTCAAATTCATAGGCTTCAGTGGAACCAGACTCTGACTGGCTGCCATAGCTTGTATCGGCTTCCATCACACGGTTGCGGCGCAGTGCGGACAGTGCTTTAACGTCGTTACTGCCCAGCGGCAGGTAGCCGCCACATTGCAGAATGATGTTGTGCATTTTGCTGGCGTCCAGCTCGAACGAGTTGGAAATAATGGCATCAAACTGGCAACTGAGCTTGGTGGGATCCTGCGGATCTTCATCGTACTCATCGCTGACGCCATCGTTATCATTGTCAGGATCGGCATTGTCACCGATACCATCGCCGTCGGTATCGACGGTTTCGTTTTTATCTGTCGGGAAAGCATCTTCGCTGTCGTTCACTCCATCACCGTCGGTATCGGGATTGAACGGATCCGTTTTCAGCATCTCTTCCTGCACATCGGTCAGGCCGTCATTATCGTCATCAGGATCAAGGTTATCGCCAAGACCGTCATAATCGAAATCGCCGCTTTCATTGGGATCGTTCGGGAAAGGATCCGCGGCATCGATGACACCGTCGCCGTCACTGTCGGTTTTTAAGGCTGCATCATCCACCACTATGGGGAGATTGTTGCCGTCGAGCACGACGCGGTTATGGACATCAAACACCAGGTGATGATGGGTATCCAGCTGCTTCAAGACATCACGCAAGCGGCGGAACTCAGCCAGCGGGACGGCGAGCTCGTCTTCACTGCTCACTTCCTGTTTGAGCAAGATGCCCAGCTGAACAATGGCCCGCGCTTTGACCGCAATATCGTCCAGGCCATTGGCAATGTAATCGCCCATCACCTGACTGGCTCCGATACCCAGCGACTGGGCGGTGGCAGAAATCGCCGTCGACTCGCCCAGCCCTTCATACATATAAAGATGCACAATACTGGTGAGCGGGGTGACAGTGGTATAGCCGATCGGGGCCGACATTAAAAAGCTGTGACTGACCGGTGTCCCCGGATTGTCCAGATCCACTGTCTGTCCGGCAATCGCCAGGACGAAAGAAGCGTATTGCGATGGGTTTTCCAGCCCGTTCAGAGCGATTGATGCCTGACCCGACGCGTTGGTTGTCCCCTGGCGATCGCCGGATTCAAAGCGGAAATTCTGCCCCACGTCCACCCAGGCCTGGGCACTTTGCAGATACCCGTCAATGGCGGTGATGGTGTAGGAAGGTATGGTTTTTACCGGCGCGACAGGCTGTTTGGAATCACCACCACAGCCAGCCAGCAGGCTGATACCAATCAGCCCACACGCGCACTCCCATGATTTGTTCATCATGTTCAGCCCCCAAGTCAATCGCACCGCGCTCCGCGGTTAAAAAATAAGGTGTCGCGACTCTGTATCAGCACAGAATCACTTTTTCTTGCTTTCTGACTGTTAGCTTAGTGTTGTCTAGCTTGACCTTCATCAGCGCCGGAGAAAATGGGTGTCGCGAGAATAAGAATGTGCAGGTTTCGCGAGGATGCAAAACGGTAATCATGGTGTAAGATTATGAAAGTTTTGGTAATTAACCGGGAGCGTTCAGGGTATGACAACAAGTTTTTTTGCAGCCGTGCTGGCATTGTGGCTGTGCTGGTTATCCATGCAGGTGATTAAGGCACGCAGGCGGCATCAGATTGGTTACGGCGACGGGGGAGCCGAAGCAAAAGATCTGCAACTGGCCTGTTCTGCTCAATCTAACGCGGCAAATTACATCCCAATCACCTTGATCTTGCTGTTTCTGCTCGAAGATAACGGCGGTGCGAACTGGCTGATTGCTGTGATTGGGCTGATTTTCACCGCAGGCCGGGTGATTCATGGCCGTGGCATCTTAGCCGACAGCCTGAAAGGGCGGATATTGGGTATGCAACTGACGCTTTGGCCGATTATTGCGCTGGCGGTTCTGAATCTGCTGTATTTTCTTTTTGGCTGAATCAAAGGGGGCTGCCATAGCGCGCAGCCCCCTTTTAAAAATACTCAAAGTCAACAACATATTAAGCGAAATAGAGCACACCCAGTGATGCCGGCCGGCTGGCGCCTGTCACTTCAGGTAAATTGCTCGGCAGGCCATGAATGCGGCGCTGCGCCAGCCAGGCGAAGGCCATGGCTTCCATGTAATCGCTGTCGACGCCAAAATCGCTGGTTGGTGCGACCTGCCAATCGTTTAGCAGATCTGTCAGGCGCTCCATCAGCACAGGGTTTCGCGTACCGCCGCCGCACACCAGTAGCTGGGGAGCTGGGCCGGTTTTAAAGCGCCCGACCTCGCGGGCAATGGTCACTGCGGTGAATTCACACAGGGTGCGTTGCACATCTGGCGCACTGACATTGCTACTGATCAGGTTGGCGTCCAGCCAGGGCAGATTGAACAGCTCCCGGCCGGTACTTTTGGGGGCAGGCTGCGCAAAATACGGCTCGCTGAGCAAGCGGTTCAGTAAAGCCTCGTCCACCTTGCCCTGTCTGGCCAGGTTGCCGTTGCGGTCAAACTTCTGACCTGTGTGCCGTTCGCACCAGGCATCCATCAGCATATTTCCCGGACCGGTGTCGAAACCAAGGACATTTTCGTTGGGGCGAATCACGGAAATATTGGCAATCCCACCTATGTTCAGCACGATCACGCTGGAATCGGTCGAGTGGAAAATGGTCTTGTGGAAAGCCGGGACCAGCGGCGCGCCCTGTCCGCCCAGTGCCATGTCTTTGCGGCGAAAATCCGCAACGGTATCAATACCGGTTTTCGCGGCGATGATATTGGCATCGCCAATTTGCAGCGTGAACGGTGCATCGCCTAAGGGCTGGTGGTACACAGTCTGGCCATGATTGCCGATAGCGCGGATCTGATCGGCCCGGTAACCGGACTTTTTCAGCAGGGCATTGACGGCATCGGCAAATAAATGGCCCAGCAGGTGGTCCAGCTCGCCGATTTCAACCAGGGTGGTCTGCTGCCCGATGCAGACACTGAGCAAACGCTGTTTGAGCGGATCAGGCATGGGATAATCATCATGGGCCAGCAATTGAATGCGGTCGCCGTCTATAGACACTAATGCCGTGTCTACGCCGTCCATGCTGGTGCCTGACATGACGCCGATATACAACTCCTGAGTCATTCCTGTTCTCCCGCTCTTTGGTCGATCACTGTTCAGTGAAATCTTGCTATGGCGCATAGTGTCCCAGACTGGCGATAAACACGATATCAAAAATCGTTTCCTGTACCGTATTGAATGACAGATTGTGAATAGGCTTACAACTCTGTGCGGTGAAAATCAGGCCGTCTGTACAGGGAATAACCGTGTGAAGCCTGTGTGTAGTCCAGAATCATCAACATTGAGAAACCGGGCCATCCTGACTAGGCTTGCTGGTAAGTGCCGAAATAATAAATAAAATTTGTTTTGGTCTTTTCAGTATTCAAGCAGGAATCTTTATGTCCGACTTCTGGCAAAAGAATCTGTCGATGGCAAAAACCTTTCGGCAGGATTTACACCGCCATCCTGAGCTGGGATGGCAGGAACATCATACGGCCGCTGCCATTCGTGATCGTCTGACCGCAATGGGTATCGACTGGCGACCTTGCGCACAAACGGGCACGCTGGCGCATATTGCGTCTGGCAATCCTGGCGGTCGCCACATTGCCCTGCGGGGCGATATCGATGCTTTACCGATTGATGAAGACAGCGGCCGCACCTGGTCATCACAGCAGCAGGGCTGTATGCATGCCTGTGGTCACGATGGCCATACGGCGGCCCTGATGGCAACAGTCGCCTGGCTGAAACAGCATGAAGAGACGTTGCCTGGCCCCGTTACTTTTCTGTTTCAGCCTGCGGAAGAAGGCGGGCACGGTGCTCGGGAAATGATTGCAGACGGGGCGCTGGAAGGGGTGGATGAAATTTACGGCTGGCACAATTGGCCGGCGATCCCGTTCGGTAAGATGATTTGCCCGGATCAGCTGGTGATGTGCGGTAATGCTACTTTTTCCATTACAGTAAAAGGGCGCGGCGGCCATGCCAGCCAGCCGGAACTCTGCGCCGATCCTGTGCTGGCGGCGTCGGCAATTACCCTCAATTTGCAGCAGATTATCAGTCGCCGCTTACCGCCTCAGCATGCCGCCGTTGTCAGTGTGACCTCAATAGAGGCCGCCAGTGGCCTGACGGTGATCCCACAGCAGGCGGTGCTGAGTGGCAGTATCCGGGTACCTGACGACCAGACTAAAACCCGAATCAATCAGCTGATCGAAGAGATCAGCCATCACACTGCCATGAGTTATGGCGTGGCCTGCGAGGTGGCGATCCAGCCGCGTTACAGTGCCACGATCAATCATGCCAGACAGGCCGAAAAAGCCCGTACGGCCTGGCTGGCAGATCAGGATCAGCAGCTTGATCATGCCATTTCACTGCCTGTGATGGCCTCGGAAGATTTCAGCTATTACCTGCAGCAGGTGCCCGGTGCCTTTGCCCTGATCGGGGCCGACGATGGCGAGCCTGTCCATCAGTATCCCTGCCACAGCCCACACTACGATTTTAATGACCGACTGCTCGAAAAAGTCGTTCGCTGGTATGCAAGGCTTGCGGGGGCGCCATTACCGAACTACACAGGGTAGAGAGGGTAAAAAAAATCAAAGGGCTGTTGAAGGCTGGCTGAGCGAATCAGCACAGCGCAACAGCCCTGTTCACACCAGAGATTTTAAAGCACAAGGAGATGTACGATGAGCATTTTTGAACAGCGCGAATCCGAAATCCGGGCTTACTGCCGGGTCTACCCAGTCGTGTTTGATACGGCTTTCAATGCCAGGCAGACAGATGAGCAGGGTAAAGAGTACATCGACTTTTTTGCGGGTGCAGGGGTGTTGAACTTTGGACATAACAACGAACGTATGAAACAGGCGGTGATCGAATATCTCCAGCGTAATGGCGTGACACACAGTCTGGATATGCATACCAGCGCGAAACGCCGGTTCATGGAACGGTTCCATCACGTCATTCTTGAGCCGCGCAACATGCCCCACAAAATGCAGTTTATGGGGCCAACCGGCACCAATGCCGTCGAGGCGGCGCTGAAACTGGCGCGACGGGTCACAGGACGTCATGAGATCGTCGCTTTTCATCGTGGTTTTCATGGCATGACCTTAGGTGCACTGGCCTGTACGGCGAATCAGTACTTCCGGGGCGCGGCAGGTGTGCCGCTGACTCATGTGTCACATACCGCTTTCGGTGCACAAGGCAAAGCGGCAGAGCAAGCCCTGCAGGCGCTGGAATTGCTGGAAGACAGCTATCAGGACGGTTCAAGCGGCGTCATGCCACCGGCGGCGTTTATGGTCGAAGTGGTGCAGGCCGAAGGGGGCGTGAACATTGCCGATAAAGCCTGGCTGCAGCGGCTGGCATCGCTGGCGAAATCGGTCGGTGCATTGCTGATTGTGGACGATATTCAGGCCGGAATGGGGCGAACCGGCTCGTTTTTCAGTTTCGATGATTACGGCATCGACCCTGATATCGTTTGTCTGGCAAAAGGGTTGGGCGGTATGGGCACCCCGATTGCGATGAATCTGGTGAAACCCGAGCTGGATAAACACTGGTCGCCGGGTGAACACACAGGCACCTTCCGCGGGCAGTGTTTGTCTTTTGTGGCGGGCTGCGAAGCGCTGAGTTATTTCGAAGACAGTCACCTGATGGAAGAGGTGCAGCAAAAAGGCGAGATGATGCACGCGGCACTGGCGCCGCTGGCGGATCTGGCTGGGGTGGAAGTGCGCGGCAAAGGCATGTTGTATGGCGTGGATGTGGGTCTTGGCGAGCTGGCGAAAACCATTGTCGGGCGCTGTTTCGAAGCAGGGCTGCTGGTCTCAGCCTGCGGCAGCGGCGGCCGGGTGATTAAGCTGATCCCGCCACTGACAACGCCGGAAGCCGACTTGCAGTCAGGGCTGGCCATTCTGGTGGAAGTGACGCAGAACGTGCTCCGGGAGGCGGTATGAAAAAACGCGACGATATGACGTTTCCTTTTGAGGAATATGAGCGACGTCTGGGCGAGTTGCGGCAACGTATTGCTCATCGCCGCCTGGATGCGGTGGTGATCACCGATCCGGAAAACATCATGTACCTGACCGATTACCAGACAACCGGCTATTCCTTTTTTCAGGCGCTGGTTGTGCCGCTGGAAGATGAGCCCTTCATGATTACCCGGGCGATGGAAGAGTCGAACATTTTTGCCCGGACCTGGATTGAACGGACCCGGCCCTATCCCGATACCGGAGATGCGATTCAGATGCTGGTGGATGCGTTGCGGGAATTCGGACTGTCGCGAAAACGTATCGGCTACGAAAGAAACAGCTACTTCTTTCCGGCCTATCAGCAGGACACTATTCACACCACACTGACGGAAGCAAAACTGCTGGACTGCTTCGGCATCGTCGAGCAGGGGCGTATCTGCAAATCGCCGGTTGAAATCGAGTTGATGCGCAGAGCGGCGATTGCCACCGAAGCCGGTATGAAAGCCGGCATTGCGGCCTGTCAGGCTGGAGTAACAGAAAACGAAATCGGAGCGGCAATCAGCTCGGCGATGTTTAAAGCAGGCGGGGAGCCCCCTGCTGTGATGCCGTATGTGACATCCGGGCCCAGAACCATGATAGGTCATGCAACCTGGGAAGGACGGGTAGTGCAACCGGGCGAGCACGTGTTTCTTGAAGTGGCAGGCTGCTATCGTCGCTATCACACCGCTATGATGCGCACTGTGATTTTAGGTGAACTGACCGATTCCATGTACAAAGCGCAGGAAACCATGAAGCTGGCGCTGCAATCGCTGCATTCGTATATCCAGCCCGGTATGACGGTGTCGGATGCGGATAACCTGATCCGCAATATCATTTCACACAATGATGTGGGGGCCAGATTGATCACCCGCTCCGGCTATTCTATCGGTATCGCTTTTCCGCCCAGCTGGGACGAGGGTTATATTGTCAGCCTGAAACAGGGGGAGTCGACTGTGCTGCAAGAAGGTATGACGTTCCACATCATTCCCTGGATGTGGGGAGTGGATGGCGATAAGACCTGTGGTATTTCCGATACCATAGTTATCACCGCAGATGGCTGTGAATCTTTTTTCACTCTGCCGAAAGACTTCACTGTGTTGCCCGATCAGGGCAAACCGGCCAAGCCTGAAACCGCCACTTCCAGCGTGTCGTCTGACAAAGCGACATCCATAGATAAAGCCCGTAAAGGCAAACAGCAACAGGCTAACGGATAGCCGTTTAAGGGGGGAGATATGTCTTTAAAAGCGATCAATCCGGCCAATGGCACACTGATTGAGCAATACCCGACGCTGAATGCCGATGCGCTGGCCAGCCAGATTAAAGCGGCGAGAGCAGCGCAGCCTGACTGGCAGCGCTTAACCTTTGCCGCGCGCGGCGAAGTATTACGCCGCGTTGCAGAACAGTTGAGGGAACATAAAACCCGCTTGGGCGAACTGATGACACTGGAAATGGGTAAGCCGGTGAAGGAAGCCGGTCCTGAGGTGGAAAAAGCGGCCTGGTGTGCGGAGCATTATGCCGAGCATGCTGAATCCTATCTGGCAGATCAAAGCCTGCCGTCTGATGCCAGCCACAGTTATGTCTGCTATCAGCCTTTAGGTACTGTGTTAGGAATTTTGCCCTGGAATGCACCGCTGTGGCTGGCCTTCCGGTTTCTGGCACCGGCGCTGATGGCCGGAAACACCTGCGTGATGAAGCACGATCCGCATGTACCAGGTTGTGCCCGCGCGATCGCAGAAATGTTTGCACTGGCGGGGGCGCCCGCCAATATCATGGTCAACCTGCCGGTTGGCAATGAACTTGCCGAGCAGGCGATCCGCCATCCCGGCATTGCGGCGGTTTCGTTTACCGGTTCAGACCGCGCAGGTGCGAACGTTGCCGCGACTGCAGCCAGTGAGATCAAACCGGCAGTGCTGGAGCTGGGCGGCTCCGATCCTCTGGTGGTACTGGCTGATGCTGATCTGGAAACGGCCGCTGATGTCGCGACACTGTCACGCATTATCAACGCCGGTCAGTCTTGTATTGCGGCCAAACGGATTATTGTTGAAGCGCCTGTGTATGACATTTTCACCCAGCTGGTGGAAAGACGGCTGACGCTGCTGAGAGTCGGCGATCCCTCTTCGCCAGACACGGATATCGGGCCGCTTGCCCGTGATGATCTGCGCCAGAACCTGCATCGTCAGGTGCAGGCAACAATAGACGCAGGTGCACGGTGCCTGATGGGCGGCCAGCCAGAACCGGGGATGGGTTATTTCTATCCGGTGACCTTGTTGGCGGACGTGACACCAGAGATGTGCGCGTTTCGGGAAGAAACCTTTGGCCCAGTGATGGTGCTGGTAAAAGCGGATGATGCGGAACATGCTCTGCGGCTGGCTAACGATACCGCGTACGGACTGGGGGCCGGGGTCTGGACGGCAAATCCGGTACAGGCTCAGCGTTTTATTCGCGAATTACAGGCGGGTCAGATTGCCGTGAACGGTATTGTGAAAACAGATCCCCGCCTGCCGAGCGGCGGCATTAAACGCTCGGGTTACGGGCGGGAGCTGGGACCGCAAGGCATTCACGAGTTTGTGAATGCCAAGCAGGTTTGGGTGAAATAACGGGTATTGAAAGCGTACTGCCGGTACAAGCTGCTATGACTGAGTCGCTTGTACCGGATCGCTGTTTTGCTGTTGTAAGCGGGCAGAGCAGCGGTATAAATAGCCTGCCAGAACCAGCACACAGGCGGTGGACAGGAACAGCGCCGGGCCGCCGTATAACGACAAGATAATACCGCCAGCTAATGGCGATAAACTCACGCCGATCGATGCCAGATTTCCCGCCCCGAAGTAAGCCCCTCGCAGATGATCCGGTGCCGCTCTGTCAATCAGCAGATTAAAGGTCGGGAACAGAATCACTTCGCCCAGACTCAGTACAAAGGTGGCCAGCAGCCAGTACCACTCAGGGGCATCAAGCGGGAAGCTGGCGTACAGCACAAAGGCGCTGGCAAACAGGGCAACGCCCAGATATACACGGCGATACAGCGACCAGCTACTGAGCAGTTTCAGCAGTGGAAATTGCAGTAACACGATCACACTGGCATTGACAAAAATCATACTGGTGTAAAGTGCTATGACTTTATCGCCCAAACCATTCAGATACTGCACCAGCGAAGTTTCCTGATGCAGATAAGCGTACATCACCAGGGTGTTGGCCAGAATCAGCACCATGAATGCCTTGTCTCGCGCTAATACTTTCAGTGTCTGGCTGAAGTTCTGCTCGTTTTTGGGCGGTTGCGGTGTGTTACGGATCTGCCAGAAAGCCAGAATAAAACACACGCTGTAGATCAAGTAAGCCAGCGCGACCAGATAAAAAGAGGACTGTTCGCCGGTAAAGCCAAGCTGTAAGCCCATTAGCGGCCCGAAAGCCGCACCCAGATTGATGCAGTAATAGCGGACCTGGTGCGCCATTTCCCTGACGGGAATTTCAGGCAGTAAGTCCGAAATCATCGCCCGTGCCGGCGGTTCCAGCATAGCCCGGCTGATGCCTGCCATCAGCGCCCCGGCAGCATATAGCCAGCTTTGATCTGCCTCGGCCAGAATAATAAATGTCGCGACATGGGCCAGACAGCTGATGATCAGTAAATTTTTCCTGCCAAGCTTATCAGACAGATAGCCCACATACAGAGCGACAACGGCGCCGCCGAGTGCCGCCAGACTCATTATGGTGCCAATTTCAATTTCAGACAGGCCAAATTTCCGGTGCAGCATCACGGCCATATAGGGCCAGACCATAAAAAAGGAGGCGCGGGTCAGCAGAGTGCCGATTAATACGGCCCAGATAGGTGCCGAAAAACGGCGTACGTGAGACAACTCCATGTCGTTGATTTTCCTTTGAACTATCAAGCCGTTCATAGTGTCATAGCCCCTGATTTTTGTCTGTAATTTTTCTATTCAGGCAGCAAATTATTCTATTGTTCGATTTATTCGAATTAGTTACTCAATTTCAACCGGTGTTGTTTGGCTTTGACTGCCACTACACTTGCTTTCAATCGAGGAAGACAGAGCTAAGGCCAGTGCATGAGCAGTCAGCACAGCTTCTGTCACTTTTAACGATGACAGCTTTGAATATCTATTATTGTTCAACTTTTTTGAGGAAACCCTTATGAATACTTCTTTTATTAAACGCCTGTTAACGTCTTCAGACAGTGTTGCCCCTCTGGCGCTGCGTGTGCCTGCCGGTATCATTTTCATGGCCCATGGCGCACAAAAACTGTTTGGTGCTTTCGGTGGTTATGGTCTGGAAGGCACGGGCCAGTGGATGGCTTCTATAGGTCTGGAGCCTGGCATGCTGATGGCGTTTCTGGCCGGTAGCGGTGAGTTCTTCGGCGGTCTGTTTATCCTGATCGGTTTACTGACACGTCCGGCAGCTTTGGTGCTGGCAATCACTATGGTGGTGGCTATTGTGAGCGTTCACTTACCGAATGGCCTGTTTATGTCTAACGGCGGCTACGAGTTTGGTCTGTCTCTGCTGGCAATCGCGGTATCACTGGTTTTCTCAGGAGCAGGCAAATTGTCGGCTGACTCACTGCTGGCAAAACGCGTCCGCTAAGGGCGCGCTCAGCCTGACTAATCCTTTGTCGACATCATTTAAGAGGTGACATTATGCTGGAAATCAGACGTGCTGCAGAGCGTGGCAGAGCCTCGTTCGGATGGCTTGATAGTCGTCATACCTTCTCGTTCGGTCATTATTACGATCCTGAGCATATGGGCTATTCGGCGCTGCGGGTGATAAATGATGATACCGTCCGCGCCGGTGCCGGGTTTGATACCCATGGTCATCAAGACATGGAAATTATCAGCTATGTGCTGGAAGGCGAAATTGCCCATAAAGACAGCGCAGGTAACATCAAGCGTTTACCGGCGGGTGAATTTCAGCTGATGTCGGCCGGTAAAGGGATATATCACAGCGAGTTCAATGCGTCGCAGCACGACACACTGAAATTTCTGCAAATCTGGATTCAGCCGGATCAGCTTGGTGGCGAGCCGGGCTACCAGCAGAAAGACTTTGGTCAGCGTGAAGGCTTGACCCCAGTGATCACGCCGGACGGTGAGAACGGTACGTTGTCCATTAAGCAGGATGCCCGGCTCAGCCAGCTGATTTTAGCGGCAGGTGAATCTCTGACCCTGACACAGCAAGCCGGACGCCGGTTTTATCTGCATCAGATCAAAGGCCAACTGACGGTAGAAGGTGAGATCTTATCACCAGGGGACGGACTGAAGGTGGATCATCAGCCTGAGCTGATTGTATCCAATCAGGGCGATGTTTCGGTCACAGCTCTGGTGTTTGACTTACCCTAAAGGTTTTCCGAACGGTAAAGATTGCTTACACTAGCGCAGGGGCTGCTTATCTGTTCGTGATGTCTGACAGCTGTGATGCTAGACAGCCTGAAGACATACAGCCTTGAAGACAGACAGGTTGTGATTGCAAACAGATAAGCGGCTCCTGTTTGCCACGTGATGTGGCCAGTTCGCAATGACAAGGCTTTGGCCTGAGGAGAAAAAATGACAACAGCGAAAATTGGGATTGTCACCGTCAGTGACAGGGCGAGTGCGGGTGTTTATGAAGACCTTTCCGGGCAGGCGATCATTGAGACGCTGAAAGCGTATCTGACCTCACCGTGGGAACCTGTCTACGAAGTGATTCCTGATGAGCGTGATGTCATTGAGTCCACCTTAATTCGCATGGCTGATGAAGAAGAGTGCTGCCTGATAGTCACAACCGGCGGAACAGGCCCGGCGAAACGTGATGTTACCCCTGAAGCGACAGAAGCTGTGTGCGATCGCATGATGCCTGGTTTTGGTGAACTGATGCGGGCCGAATCTCTGAAGTTTGTGCCAACTGCTATTTTGTCACGCCAGACGGCAGGACTGCGCGACGATACGCTGATCGTGAATCTTCCCGGTAAACCTAAGTCTATCCGTGAATGTCTGGACGCGGTATTCCCGGCCATCCCGTATTGTATTGATCTGATGGAAGGGCCTTATCTGGAAAGCGATGAAAGCGTGATTAAGGTGTTCCGTCCAAAACAGAAATAAGCCGCTGTTTTCCCTGTTGGTCACTGCGTCACACCGGCAGGGAAAATCTCCCTTCTTCTCCATCTTACTGATTTTGCAATCTACACTTTAAACACTATCCCCAAATTACCTGTGTAGAGAGTCAAGAGGTCAGTGCTATGGAAAGCTTCATCCGAACCCTGCCGAAAGTTGAACTGCATGTCCATATTGAAGGGACATTAGAGCCAGAACTGATGTTTGAACTGGCGCAACGCAACCAGATCCCTTTGCCCTATGCCAGTGTTGAAGAAGCCCGGGCCGCCTATCAGTTTGATGATCTTCAGTCTTTTCTGGATATGTATTATCTCGGTGCGGCTGTCCTGCAGACTGAGCAGGACTTTTACGATCTCACCTGGGCGTATCTGCTGCATTGTCAGCAGGATCATGTCATGCATACCGAACTCTTTTTTGATCCGCAAACCCACACTGAGCGCGGCGTGACATTTCAGACAGTGATGGCCGGCATTACCCGGGCACTGGCCGACGGGGAGCAAAAATTGTCGATTTCAAGCCGGCTCATCATGTGCTTTCTGCGCCATCTCAGTGAGGATGCGGCGTTTGAAACTCTGGCTCAGGCGATGTCGTATCAGGAATACATTATTGGTGTTGGGCTGGATTCTTCTGAGAATGGCCATCCGCCGGAAAAATTCCGCCGTGTGTTTGAAAAAGCACACGATGCCGGGTTTTTGACCGTCGCCCACGCCGGCGAAGAAGGGCCGGCCAGTCATATTCGTGATGCGATATCGCTGCTTCGGGTGTCCCGAATCGATCATGGCGTGCAGTGTAGTCAGGATCCGGCGCTGGTGCATGAACTGATCCGCAATCAGATGCCTTTGACTGTTTGTCCTTTATCGAACGTTAAACTCAGGGTGTTTGATCACATGGCGGATCACAACATCATAGAGCTGCTGCGCAAAGGCGTGTGCGTGACGATCAATTCCGATGATCCGGCTTATTTTGGAGGTTACATGACGGACAATTTTCTGGCTGTAGCCGAGGCGTTTGAGGTAACAAAAGAAGAAATGGCTTTATTTACCGCCAACGCTATCCGGGCCAGCTTTTTGCCGGATGAAGAAAAAGCGCAGTTGCAGGAGCGCCTGGAGCATTACCTGTCTGTGCAGCTCCATCCGATACTGTAAAACAGATAAAAAAAACGCCTGTCAAAGGCATGACAGGCGGGGGAAATAAATCAACTCAAACTGCGTTAAAGACCCTGGCGGCTTTTTCCGTTCCGGGCATCTTAGCTGCAGGAGTTTTAAAGGAACAACATACTTGGTTAAAGCGTAGGCGGTATTATAGGGGTGATTAAAAAACGCGCAACGATCACTTTTGTAAAAAATGTATAGTCAAATGTTAAACATCAACCTTGTCAAAACATTAGGCGGATAACTTTTTTATTAGCAAAGACATAAAAAAAGCAGCCAGCCTGCTAGCTGTATGATTTAACATGATTTATTTGCTGTTTTTTCACTTTTTTATCTCAGCGTAAACACCGGGTTTTCGGGATCTGCCGTATGTTTTCAGTTTCACCGATGAAATATACGCTGAAACCAGCCTCTGAGTGAGTTTATGAAACTGACAGAGGACGTATTCTGCTCTGTGCCCCTCGCATTGTCGCGGGCTGATGCTTTACCTTGATAATAGGCCTGCATAAAGCGGCGCCGGGTTTGCTCAGCGCGGCTGTGGCTTGGCCCTGTGGCATCATCCGGAAACAGCAGGCTAGCGCTGGACTGCGCGTGATCGGCGGCATAGCTGAGATCGATCTGCTGATAACCGAGTACCAGCATCCACAGGCGTGTGACCAGCAGAAAATGGCCATGATGCTGGTTGTCGAAACGTGCCGCATGTTCCTTGCCAAGTTGCTGCACGAACAGATCATTCATTGCATGACTTTGGCTCTCCGTACTCTGATATTGCTCAAGTGCAGATAAATGCGTTTTGGTCATCAGCCCCAGTAAAAGATCGTCGCCTTTG
Organism: Photobacterium sp. WH24; assembly: GCF_019204055.1. Lineage (NCBI taxonomy): Bacteria > Pseudomonadati > Pseudomonadota > Gammaproteobacteria > Vibrionales > Vibrionaceae > Photobacterium > Photobacterium sp. WH24. Next base: position 33,343 of record NZ_JAGSOZ010000022.1, read on the forward strand.
CTGTTTGGCCGTTGCTGCTGCAGTGAGGAAAATTCTGTTTCAAGCTGGCTGAGCAGTACGTCTAAGCTTGCGTTTTCAGCCTGGTTAAAGTCTAAGCTTCTGAGGCCCATAGCGGTCAGTTGCTGGCTAAATGAAGACACTGAGGTTCCCCGGCAGTTACGTTTCAGATGTGGTGGGGGGCCAGTATACGGTTTTAAAGAACAATTCCCAGTTGAACAGCTGTGCCTGATAAACTGGCCACACAAAGACACCATGCTTGAAGCATGACAGGTAAGGAACAGAGTTATGGCGGCATTTTACGATTTTTCAGTCACCAGCCTGCAAGGCGAGCTACTGCCATTAAGCACTTACAAAGGGAAAGTTGTGTTGGTGGTGAATACCGCCAGTCAATGTGGCTTTACGCCGCAATATCAGGGCCTGCAGTCGCTTTATGAGACATACCGTGAGCAGGGTTTGGTGATTCTCGGTTTTCCCTGCAATCAGTTTGGTCAGCAGGAACCGGGTAATAGCGAAGCCATCAGTGAGTTTTGCGAAATTAACTATGGCGTTGATTTTCCCATGTTTGAAAAGGTGGATGTCAAAGGAGCGACCAGTCATCCGCTGTTTGCCTATCTGACCGGCGCTTTACCTGGCCTGCTGGGAAAAAATATCAAATGGAACTTCACCAAGTTCCTGATTGGCCGGGATGGCCAGCCGATTAAACGTTACGCGCCACTGACCAAGCCAGAGGCGCTGGAAGCGGATATTAAAGCTGCCATCAAAGCGGATATCTGAGACAGAGGCTGAGACTAAGATCGCGTCAGTCTGTTGTGAAAACTGATTCCGGCCAGTAGCAGACTGGCCGGCATCGCTTAATGCTTTCTGCTTAATAAAGGCTTTCTGATTAGCAAAGGCTTTCTGATTCGCTAAAGGCTCTCAGACCAGCTATAGACTGTCTGGTCAGCTTGAAGCGGGCGCATTGGCCCGGCAGTCGCTGATTTTGCTCAGTGCCGGTTGCATGGCTTCAATCGACAGGCGAACACGCTTTGCACCTTCCGTCTGCATGGTGCCGGGCTGAGTTAAGGAATGAATAGGGTGCTGCTCTGGTTGGCTGCATTGAATGGCTGAAATGGTGTTAAAAACACCCAGGGCGTAACCCAGACACAAGGACTCATTCTGATAAGTGCGAAGGCAGTCGTTCATAAAGGCTTGTTGCGCATCGGCCGCTGCAGCCTGGGGTGTTACAGACAGTGCAAACAGGGTGGAGAGAGTCAGTGTTATTGTTCTGATTGATTTCATACGCACTTCCTTTCATTTGTGTTTCATTCATTAATAGCAAAGCGCTGAAAATAAAGCGTGATTGGTCTCTCAGCTTGTATTGCTGTTTAATGAAGCTTTTATGAAATGTGCATGATGCCGCAAAAAATCTCCCGTCCGATGTCCTGTTCAGGGTTTATATATCTTTTCGAAGGATTTTTGAGGAGCAGCAAAGGCATACTGGTTGACATGATCGATAACACTGATTTTATGATCGGCATGCTGCTTTTGGCTGAATGTCAGTAAACGAGAGATTGCGTTATGGCGTTTTGATCCTGGCTTTTGCTGCTCAAGATACTGATTGAGAAAATCCATCTGTACCGCACTGTCGTTAAAGTAACCAAGGGAATCCTGCAGCGCTTTCAGCTGCTTGATGTGATCTTTCATGACTTTGCGCGGAAAAATCGGGGCAAAATACTCCAGAAGATAACGGAGCTTTTTGCAGGAAATTCTGAGCTCGTGAATGTGTTCGTCCGGGTTGGCGTAACCGATGGATTGACAGACATTCTGTGTTTTATTGAAGTGTTTCCAGATACATTTTTTTGCAAACGGCAGGCTGGGCTTTTTTCCTGCATCTGTCGGTTTCACGTTCAGTTCATCCAGTAACCCGACTATCTGGGCGCATTGTTGTTGATAGTCGGCAGATTTCAGCCACTCTTTAATTTGCTTTTGCAACACTATCCGTCTGTCCTGCAAGTCGTTAAAGAACAGGATCAACCCCTGATGATACTCATGATCCAGCGCATCGAAATAAGGCTCCATGTTGCCTAAATACACATCCAGATCCCGCAGTTCATTGGTTTTCTGCATCAAGGTTTTCAGGGCGTTCTGAATCATCTGTTTTTGCTGCGGCAGGAAAATGGCACTGAGCAGGCTGAGCAAGGCACGACAGCGCCGGAGTGACACACGGTACTGGTGCAGGAATTCTGTATCGTCATCGCGGATCAGCCCTGCCTCGTGGCGTCGGGCATGCTGAAATTCGCTTTTCAGAAAATGATAAGTCGGCAAGTAAATTGCGCTGTCTTTTTTCAGGGCAACTGACGTTTTTTTCCGCTGCGGTAAACGCAGTTTATCCCTTTTATTTACGCTCATTACAATGACCTCCTCCATAACCATAGTCAGGGGCTGTTTATCTTTCGAATCTCGACAGAGCCGGCAACACAGTCTCGCGGTTGTGATTGCCGCGAAGAGTTGGTTGCTTCTCTTATGCAGGTTGCTACGCAATCACTTCAGAGCAGTACTCCAGCGCATACGCCTATGTAAAGCTTTCTACACTATTTTTCAATTTTATGAAATGGCTTGATTTCATGGTGTCTCAGGTTCTTACGCTGTTCTCATTACCTGTAATGGATGGGGTGCTCATTGAGCTCAAATGGCTGGCAAGCTGGCTTTACAAACTATTTTTACATTGCGTTAACCTTAGTTTTACAACTGGCTTCTCAACCCCTCTCTGTGGTGCTAATTCTATAGGTAAGGAATCGCTGAACAGGCGTCAGCAAAGTAACCAATATGTGAGGATATACGGATGAGTGAAATGATGAAAAATCCTATGGGCACGGACGGCTTCGAGTTTGTTGAGTATACCGCACCGACGCCAGAGGGTATTGCCAATCTCAAAAACCTGTTCCGGCTGATGGGCTTCGCTGAAGTTGCCAAGCATAAACATAAATCAGTCTGGCTATACCGCCAGGGTGACATTAACTTTATCATTAACGGTGAACAGCATTCTCAGGCTGCCGGTTTTGCCGGTGTTCACGGTGCGAGCGTTAACGCGATGGCATTTCGTGTGAAAGACTCGACGCTGGCTCTGGAACACGCGGTGGACAACGGGGCGACAGCTTGTCCTGCTCAGGCCGGTCCGATGGAGCTGAATATTCCGGCCGTGTACGGTATCGGCGAATCTCTGATCTATCTGGTTGATCGTTATGGTGAGCACGATATCTATGAGATCGACTTCGACTATTACCCGGATTATCAGGAACGCCTGGCTAATCAGGATGCCGGTTTACATACCCTGGATCACCTGACTCACAACGTGAAGCAAGGAAATATGGATCTGTGGGCGGGCTTTTATGAGCGTATTGCCAACTTCCGTGAGATCCGCCACTTTGACATCAAAGGTAAAGTCACTGGCCTGCTGTCTCGCGCTATGACGGCGCCATGCGGAAAAATCCGTATTCCAATCAATGAATCCAGTGACGATAAATCACAGATTGCAGAGTATCTGGATCAATACAATGGCGAAGGCATCCAGCATATCGCTTTGAGCACAGACAATATTTTCGAGACGGTGACACGGCTGAAAAAGAACGGTCTGGCCTTCATGGATACCCCTGATACCTACTATGAAGGGGTGAATAAGCGTATTCCTGGTCATCAGGAAGATCTGGCGAAACTTCAAGATCTGAAAATCCTGATTGATGGTGATGAAACCGGCATTTTGCTGCAGATCTTTACCGATACCGTTATTGGTCCTGTGTTCTTTGAAATTATTCAGCGTAAAGGCAACGAAGGCTTCGGTGAAGGTAACTTCCAGGCGCTGTTTGAATCGATTGAACTGGATCAAATCCGCCGTGGTGTAATTCAGGTGCCGGATAACGCTTAACTTTATCCGCTCACTGACACAAACAAAGATATGAGCAAGCCCGCACGGCCAGGTGCGGGCTTTTTTCTTTTGGTTTTCTTGCGTTGTTCTCATAGCCGGCAGACACCAAACCAGGTGATTATCTGCTTCACTTACAGGAGTCGGGTTCAGTTATTTATCGACGCTGGGATTATCAGGAGAGGGGATATGATGCGTGTGCTGACTCTGTTGTCTTTCCTGTTGGTGACAGCCTGTACATCCCTGCCTGAGCCGATCCCGGATTCTATTCCGGCCCAGCAGCAAATCTACACACGCTCACAAGCCGACTGTGTTGATCTGCTCACGGACTTTAAGCGTACGGTTCAGCAACAGGGCGTACAAGATGCGCAGCTGACATGGGACCCGAGATTTCCGCACCTGGCTTTCGACCGTTTCAGTCTGTCCTGGCTATTTGAGCTGACTGATCGCGAAAGCAAACGCCAATGGCTGGACTATGTGTCACATCAGGCCGCCGTACAGCGGCAGGCGGAATATCAGAACCTGCCGGATAACACCGCTTATGGGTTAAAGCCGCTCGATCTGTGTGCAGAGCAGCTGGTCGGCCGCAGCCTGTATCAGCCCGCTCTGTGGTCAGCACTCATCACAGAGCCGCCTCAGTTGCCATCCGGCTACGCGACCTGGCAACGGGTACTGGGGCTGTACCCGGTCACACAACATTTTGCCAGACCTTCGATGGACAAAGAAAAGCGGCGTCTGATCAGCCATTTTATCCAACCTGTTGAGGGTTATGCGATCCGTTACGCGCCAGAAGACCGGCCATCCCTTAACCGCTTGCAGATACAGGCGTGGTTTCGTCAGGCAAGGGAGAGGTCGGCACTGTCATGGCCGCTGCTAAGCGCAGAGCAGCAGCAAAGTCTGCTTAGCTTTTACGCGCCGGTTTTTCAGGTCGAAACCCGCTCGCGGGATGACTTTCCCGGTCAGGTCCGTTATTTCACCCCCAGTCAGCCTGGGGTCGTTCCCCAGAAGCCGACCCTGTATACCCATGTCAGCTATACCCGCTTTTATGGACAGACCCTGATGCAGCTGAACTACACGTTGTGGTTCGCCAACCGCACCGCACGCTCAGGGTTTGATCCGTATGCAGGTCAGTTTGATGGGGTGTTGCTGAGGCTAACGCTGGATGCTGACGGACAACCTTACATTCTGGACAGTATTCACCATTGCGGCTGTTATCACATGGTGTTTGCCCTGTCACCGGCTCTCACTTTTGCTCCGCCGGGCAACAAAGCGGAATGGCCTGTTACCCTGCAAGTCTATACCGGGCATCAGACAGACAAGCTGGGGGTGACCTTATCGTTTGGCGAGCATATGGTGAAAGATGTGCAATGGCTGCGGCATGATGTCCGGGCACGCGTATTGACTGTATTGCCTTACGATAAGTTGCGCAGTTTACCTGTAGCAACAAGCCACAATAAGAGCCTGTTCAATTCGCAGGCGATGTTACCGGCCAGTGTGCGCGCAGAGCGGTTTTATCTCTGGCCGCTCGGGGTTAAATCGCCGGGGACTCAGCGTCAGCTGGGCCATCATGCGACCGCGTTTATTGGCAAGCGCCATTTTGATGAACCTTTCCTGCTTGAGGTGCTCTTTCAAAAACCTTAATGGTTTGCCATTCAATCTATTAGGGAAAATAAACAGACGGCAGTCTCAATTACCGGAACTGAGCCGTATCCAGATTTCTACACTCATGACATTGCATCATCTTAATAGGGTGTCAGGCTGCTGCCCGTTCTGGTTTATGCCAGGACATTGCACTGTGCTATGACAAGGTAAATGCTTTGTTCGATACCCGGGTCGCGCTCAAAGGGCATTCGCCACTGGTGAACGTATGATAATAAAAAACATTCAGGTTCTCTTCTTCACGCTTACGATTGGCTTTGTCTTGTCATCTGTGGCTGATGCTCGTGGTGATCGGTATGGGTCGTCCGATCCGGCTACGCCATTAGCAATTATGACTCTGGAAAGGGGAACTGTTGCTTTTGAGCAAGTGACGTTTGATCTTGAAATTGGCACCATCGCTGAGAGTGACTGGGGGCAGTTCAGAGTGAGGCTGGATCACTTGATCGATCGCCGTGGCAAACCGGTTGGCCCCGGGTATGTGAATGTATTCTTCTATCCGGATTCAGGCTCCGAGGCAGGGACACCCGTCTGGGCCGTGGATAATCTGTTTGTGCCCGGTTCTGCAGTCAAAATGGGTAAAACGCACGGCAAAAAAACACATACTGCAGACAATTATTACCATGTTTGGGCTGCTGATGGTCGGGGAGGCAATCAATGGGGGAGCCATGAATGGGGAAAAGAGGACGGGAGAAAACATGGTGGATCCCGTTCTGTTCCTGCTGTGAGCCGGCGGGCTGATGCAACGGTTTATTTCGACTTACGTCCGGGTACGGATGGGGAAGGATCGGTGCAGCAAGTCAGGGCGACGGTTCTCTTCTCATCGCAACCATTGCCCAATATTACCGATATCGTTCAGTTTGCTAACCAATTTTCACCGCAGATGTATCCGGTTCGCACTACTGTGGTCAAAGCTGAAGGCGCCGGACATGTTGATGGCCGGGTGAGCCCGGTTTCATCAACTATTCCCAATACTTTATCTCTTGGTAGACCACCGCAACCGGCTTTACCTGCACCGTCACTGCCAGACGATCTCAGCTTTCCGATTCAGGTGGTGCAGTCTGATCAGCCGAATCTGGACTCTGCACGGAACCAGTGTGTTCCGATTGCCAATGCCAACGCGTTGCAGTATCTGGAGGACCGCTATGACAATGTACCGCTCGCCTGGCGGGTACCGCAGTTACATATTCGCGGTATTGGTCAGATTGGCGCGGCTGGTGACGTGTTAACCTGGACCCCTGTACCGGAAAACAGCTTGGTCGCCAATATCGACAGCTATGGTCGTCGGGATAACGTCCATGACTTAAACACTGGCTCTTACACGACATTCTGCGGACTGATTCGTGGCTTGTTTGGGTATCTGGCCGACTCGGCTTCCGGTTCGCTTGATGTGGTTCATTTTCGCCATCAGGGCAGTAGCTCGGTCGTATTGGGCGACAATGCAGATTGTGACAACGGGACGGTACTCATGAGCGACATAACTTCCCAGCAGGAAGGTAACTTTCCAACCTGGGAATGGATGTTCAATGAGCTGTCGCAAGGTCGTGCAGTGACCATTTTGTTCAGTTGGTATGACATCAACGGGGAATGGAAAGGCGGTCATAGTGTCAGGGTGTACGGCGCAGCTCTCATTAATAATAAACATTACATCATGACGCTGGATGATGGCGAGCAGGGTGATAACTTCAGCAATGTATCCGATCCGCGAACGCAGCAATGGGAAGTCGCAGATACCGGGCGGCCGGGGCTGGATGGGGTGCCGGATGGACGTCTGAATATGAACGGGATGAGCTGGGAAATCGACTTTGCGCTTTCCTTTGAGGCGAAACCAACGCTGCTCATTCCCTGAGTGTGCTCTCTTTCGACCCAATCAAAAAGCGGGAATCAGACTCCCGCTTTCTTTATATTGTCTCGCTGGCACCCAAGCGCTCATATGTGCTTGGTGGGCAGATACCAGGGTTTATGCTTCCGCCTGAGCCTGTAGCCCGTGCCACTGGAAATGGTGGTTTGGCTTCTTACTGACCAGGCCTTCCCCCATCATGCGGTGGAACACCTCATCGACTTCATCAGCCGAGAGCTTCAGCGCCCGTATAATGGCCCGTTTTGAGCAGCTGACGGAATCAGACGTGAGTGCATCTACCACGCGATCGTAGGGCGACAGGGAGGGCGCTTCTTTGGCGCTTGCAGACTGAGATTCGCGGGCCGCTTCAATGGCTAAGGTTGCCATACTGGCTGTGCCTGTATGATCACTTGCTGGGCTATTTTCAGGTTCTGGCGGGTTGGACCCTGCGGCAGATTGCCTGACAGTCGTGTCTGAGACATAAATGGCATGGCGCTGGTTAAATTGCTGACGAAAACGCAGCTCTTCACCGATCAATCCGACAAAGAAAGCGGCAAAGAAATCCAGCAGAACAGAGAGAAAGATCACCAGCCCGAGCTGCGCTGCTTCGTTGCTGACTTTGAGGGTTTTTGCCAGACCGTCAATTAAACCCAGCACTGAGCCCTGGCTGACCACAGGCAGGTTGTCCCGCTCCATTGCCAGCGCTTGCTGCTGCTCGCGCAGCTTGCTGTTTTCTCGCTGAATACGGGTGACACCCGTGGCGATACGCTCCATTCTGATGTACTTCTGCGCCGCCTCATTGTTCAGATCGATCTGCTTTTCAATGGCGTCAATCTGCATGTTGTAAGCGTTGATTTTGCTCTGCTGTACTGTGACATGGCTCTGAGCCTGATTAGTGGCACTTTGAATGCCGCCGACTGAACCGCCGATGGAAATCGCCGCCAGTACAGAATAAAAAGCCAACGCGCAGGCGGCCCCTGAGTAGCTGCGTCTGGCGCGGCGTTCGCCAAATTCATACCAGGCGAAGAATTTACCCAGTTCGAAAATAACCGCCAGACCGCCAAAGAGGATCTGCATCACAGGGTTGTCGTCGATAGACAAAAACAGCAACAGTGAAAAAATGATGGAAGCCAGAATGGAAGCGCTGGTAAAGCTGTATACCGTCCACATGGCGAATCGGCCTTTCGGAAAGCGAACAGTGCCTGTCCCGGGTAGAGCGTTGTCTGAAACCATAATAGTGTTTTAATGCCGGCAGGGCTTACAGCCCAAAAAGAGAGTGATTAATTAGCGGGGTAGGATACCGGAAAATCCGGGTCACGCGGCATGAAAAAGGGGTTGCGCGTGCCTTGAGCCGGAAATTTGCACAGCGCTGTCATAACTGGTGAAAGCTTGTTCATCTCAGCGTTCAGGGCTTTATTGCTGCGTTGCTCAAAAAGTGATCGTGCTTCGGAAATGGTGCTTCGCAGGGCCTGAACCTTACTTTGTCGCTAAATCTTAACCTGATCTTGCCGCATAAGATTGATGCCAGAGTGGCTCTTCACTTTGGTGTGTATGACAAGAATGGCTACAAAACCATCGGTTAAGACAAAGGAATACAAATAGTGACTCTTCCGAAATTCACCTATCACCCCGATCCGCTGGCGACTGGTGCTGTAGTGAAAAGCATGAAAGTGTGCGATTGCTGTGGCGAGGCGCGAGGCTATCTGTACAGCGGCAGTATTTATTCCCAGCGGGATGTTGAATGGCTGTGCCCATGGTGCATCGCTGATGGCTCGGCAGCCAGAGAATTTAAAGCCTCGTATTCTGATGATTTTCCGCTGGACGGCGCTGGCCTGAAGCGGGAAGTGATTGCTGAGGTTTGCCAGCGCACGCCTGGTTATCAGTCCTGGCGTCAGGAAGTCTGGCTTGATCATTGTGGTGATGCCTGCGAATTCCACGGTTTTGCCGAGCATGATGAACTCAAAGCATTAAGCGGACAGGCACTAAAGGCATTTTTGAGCCGTCACATGCTTAAAGCGAATTTATGGCAGGACATCCTGGATACCTATGAAAAAGGCGGTAACCCGGCGGTGTATAAGTTCAGATGCCGGCATTGTGGCGACATTCTCTACGGCATGGATTTTCTCTGATTGTGAATACGGCGTTCTGAACAGCTCCAGCCTGATCCTCTCGCTCTCCTTCGTATAGGGGAGGGAATATGCAGTGCTTCAGCAAACTCAGTACGATCCCTTTCCTTGCCAAGGGGGAGGGGTCATGCCGATCGCGGCAACCGATAAGGCCAGTGAAGCACTATTGTCTACTTCTCATTTCTGTGGTTCGATGTTGTGGTAATGTTGCAAAACAGTTAGATTAAATGCTCTAACACAACGTATTTTGCCTTTGAGGAGCCATCATGGACGCAATTCTTCAACAGTACCCTGTGGTTACTGAAATTCCGGTTGCCTGGGGGGAGATGGACGCCCTGAATCACGTCAATAATGTGGTTTATTTTCGTTACTTTGAAACCGCCCGTCTGGATTACTTCAAAGAAGCCGCGCTGATGGACGACATCAAAGACACCGGTATCGGCCCGGTACTGAGTGACACCAGCGCCCGTTATCGCCTGCCTGTTACTTATCCTGATACTTTGCTGGTCGGCTCCCGCGTCAGCAAAATTGAAGATGACCGTTTTACTATGGAGTACGAAATTTTCAGTAAGAAAATGGGGGCGATTACGACCCGTGGTACAGCCCAGGTTGTGATGTTTGATTTCAAAAACAACAGCAAAGCCAAAATCTCTCCTAAACTCCGAGACACCATCGAAGCCATCGAAGCGCGTAAGGAATTACCGGCAAGCGCCTGATCTGACCAATGACTTTGAATGAAACGAAAGACGCCTTATTCAGCCTCTATAATCAGAAGTAGGGCGAATAAGGAGTCTTTTATGTTTATTGCGACAGAGCACAGGATCACGGATCTGGACACGTTTTCGCAAAAAGCCGGCCCGGCACTGGGGCAGCCCCCTGCGGGCATGCGTTTACAAACGGTATTACTGGATAGAGACGATCACTGCTGTCGCTGTATCTGGGAGGCGGATTCGATTGAAAGTGTGCAGAACTATCTTGAGCCTGAACTGGGCTCCGCATCCGCTACCGTGTATTACCTGCTCGATCCCGAGACTGCAATCGGTTGAAAAGCGTTTCAGCCGCAGCAATAAAAAAATCGTCGAGCCAGAGAGTGCCAGTACCGTCCTCTGAATACTTCGTTGATACCATATAATACCAGTTGTCTATAAGCGCAGAGGCACCGGATGTCTCTGCTTTTGGCTGTTTTGTTTACCCTTTATTCCCCATCCTACCGCGATGTAGATCACCTTTTCAGTGTCTCTTACTGATAGTTCTGACGATCCTAATCACAGTTCATCTTTTCGCCTGCTGCAAAGAAGTCAAACTTGATTAGAATTCATCGAAACGTTTCGATAGCTTTTTACCAACCATAAAAATGCCGGAATATCGAAAATGCATTATTGCCTGTGTTGAGATAGATAAACCGAATTTTTGACGACGTTAGGCGATTTTTATCGCTATTTGATGATTTTAAGCCAGTGCTTGCCAAGCCAGGGTGATGAAGAATGAAAAAAAGTACTCTACTGCACGCGGAACTGTCCTATCTGGTTGCGACGTTGGGACATACCGATGAAGTGACGATTTGTGATGCAGGACTACCTGTTCCGGCATCCGTTCAGCGGATCGATCTGGCGCTCACTCATGGTGTGCCCGGTTTCATTGAAACCGTTCGAACCTTCTTGTCTGAGTCGCAAATTGAAGGTGTGGTGATGGCCGAAGAGTTCAGGCAAGTGAGTCCGGCACTTCATGCGTCGCTGCTGGGATTGCTTCAGGAAGAACAGGCGCGCATTGGCCGAGACATTACGGTGACTTATCTGCCTCACGAAGTGTTCAAGCAGCGAACGCATAACAGCCGGGCTGTGGTCCGGACGGGTGAATGCACCCCGTATGCAAACGTGATTTTTCAGGCCGGTGTGGTGTTCTGACCACAGTAACCATTGAGGACGTCGTATGACGCAAGCCATTTTACAACTCAGTGAGATTGAAAAAGCCTTTCCGGGTGTGAAGGCGCTGGATAAAGCCAGCCTGAATGTCTATCCGGGACGGGTGATGGCGCTGATGGGAGAAAACGGTGCCGGGAAATCGACCCTGATGAAAGTGCTGACCGGTATCTACAGCAAAGATGCGGGCAGCGTTCACTATCAGGGCCAGACTGCAGCGTTCAAAGGGCCACGGGATTCCCAGCAGGCGGGCATCAGTATTATCCATCAGGAACTCAACCTGATCCCTGAACTGACGATTGCCGAGAATATCTTTCTCGGCCGTGAATTCACGGGTCCGCTGGGCCGGATTCAGTGGGGCCGGATGTACGCTGAAGCAAACCGGCTGCTGGCCCGGCTGAATGTGAAACACAGTCCGAAAACCTTACTGGGTGATCTGAGTCTGGGTGAGCAGCAGATGGTTGAGATTGCCAAGGCGCTGTCATTCGAGTCGAAAGTCATCATTATGGATGAGCCGACCGACGCGCTGACGGATACCGAAACCGCCTCTCTGTTCGCGGTGATCCGTGAGCTGCGCACGCAAGGCTGCGGCATTGTGTATATCTCGCACCGCCTGAAAGAAATCTTCGAAATCTGCGACGACATCACCGTACTGCGGGACGGCAAATTCATCGGGGAATGTCAGGTAGCCGACACCAACGAAAACGGCCTGATTGAAATGATGGTCGGCCGAAAACTGGAAGAGCAGTATCCGCGCATTGATGTGAAGCATGGCGAAACCTGCCTTGAAGTGATCGGCTTGACTGGCTCGGGCGTACATGAGGTGAGTTTTACCCTCAAACGCGGTGAGATTCTGGGCATTTCTGGTTTGATGGGGGCTGGCCGAACCGAACTGATGAAGGTGATTTACGGTGCCTTGCCCAGCGAGCGGGGTGTGATCAACCTGAACGGCAAAACCATTAATCCTGTCAGCCCACAGGACGGACTGGCCAATGGCATCGCTTACATCTCGGAAGATCGCAAAGGCGATGGTCTGGTTCTGGGCCTGTCGGTGAAAGAGAACATGTCCCTGTGCGCGCTGGCACAACTGAGCCGAGGCGTTCAGATTCAGCATGGCGATGAAGCTATCGCTGTGGAGGATTTTATCCGCTTGTTCAACATTAAAACGCCGGGCCGGGATCAGATCATCGGTAACCTGTCGGGTGGGAATCAGCAGAAAGTGGCGATTGCCAAAGGCCTGATGACCCGGCCAAAAGTTTTGATCCTGGATGAGCCGACACGCGGTGTCGATGTTGGCGCTAAAAAAGAAATCTATCAGCTGATCAATCAGTTCAAAGCTGAAGGCATGAGCATCATTCTGGTGTCTTCCGAAATGCCGGAAGTGCTGGGAATGAGTGACCGGATTCTGGTGATGCACGAAGGCCGGATCAGCGGCGAATTTGATGCTAAAGATGCCGATCAGGAAAAACTGCTGGCCTGTGCTGTCGGCAAATCTATCAACGGGGAAGCAGCATGAGTACCAAAACCTTGAGTCAACCCACCGAAGCCCGCGAGAAAAAGTGGTTCAGTAAAGCCTGGCTGATTGAGCAGAAATCGCTGATTGCCCTGCTGTTACTGATTGCTGTGGTGTCCTTTCTGAATCCGAACTTTTTCACCGCAGATAATATTCTCAACATTCTGCGCCAGACCTCGGTGAACGCCATTATCGCTGTGGGTATGACCCTGGTGATTCTGACGGCGGGGATCGACCTGAGCGTCGGTTCAGTCCTCGCGCTTTGTGGTGCCTTTGCAGCCAGCTTGATCGCTATTGAAGTGCCGGTATTGATTGCGGTACCTACTGCTTTATTGGCCGGTGCGGCGCTCGGGGCTATCAGCGGTATCATTATTGCTAAAGGCAAAGTGCAGGCGTTTATTGCCACGCTGGTGACCATGACGCTGCTGCGCGGTGTCACCATGGTGTATACCGATGGCCGTCCGGTTTCGACCGGCTTTACCGATACGGCTGATGCATTTGCTTGGTTCGGCACTGGCTATGTGCTGGGCATCCCAGTGCCGGTGTGGCTGATGGTGGTGGTGTTTGCCGCCGTCTGGTACCTGCTCAATCACACCCGTTTCGGCCGTTATGTTTATGCGCTGGGGGGTAATGAATCGGCCACGCGTCTGTCCGGTATTAATGTGGACCGGGTGAAAATCGGCGTATACGCGATTTGTGGTCTGCTGGCGGCACTGGCGGGCATTATCGTGACTTCCCGCTTGTCGTCAGCACAGCCGACGGCAGGCATGGGATACGAACTCGACGCCATTGCGGCTGTAGTGCTGGGCGGCACCAGCTTGATGGGCGGTAAGGGCCGGATTATGGGCACCCTGATTGGTGCGCTGATCATCGGCTTTTTGAACAACGCCTTGAACCTGCTCGATGTGTCTTCTTACTACCAGATGATTGCCAAAGCAGTTGTGATTTTGCTGGCTGTGCTGGTGGACAATAAAAACAAGTAAATCCAGAGGATTTACGGACAACAAGAGAGCCGGATGACGTGTACCGGCTCCCCCTACACGAAGGATAATCATGATGAAAAAACTGGCAACGTTAATCTCTGCAGCACTTCTGACATCCACCGTTTCTGTGTCTGCACAGGCACAGGACACATTGGCGATTGTGGTCTCGACCTTGAATAACCCCTTCTTTGTGACCATGAAAGACGGCGCGGAAGCCAAGGCAAAAGCTCTGGGTTACGACCTGATTGTGCTGGACTCGCAAAATGATCCGAGTAAAGAGCTGTCGAATGTGGAAGATCTGACTATTCGCGGTGTGAAAGCCATTCTGATCAACCCGACAGATTCTGATGCCGTATCGAATGCGATTCGTATGGCAAACCGTTCCAAGATCCCTGTCCTGACGCTGGATCGCGGTGCCAGCCGGGGTGAGGTGGTCAGTCATATTGCTTCGGACAACGTAGCCGGTGGTGAAATGGCAGGCAAATACATCATGGAGAAAGTGGGTGAGCAGGCCAAAGTCATTCAGCTGGAAGGGATTGCCGGTACGTCTGCAGCCCGCGAGCGGGGTGAAGGTTTCATGAAAGCGGTGGAAGGCAGCCAGATGGATTTGCTGGCCAGCCAGCCTGCGGATTTCGACCGGACCAAAGGCTTGAACGTGATGGAGAACCTGCTGGCGGCGAACCCGGATGTGCAGGCTGTGTTTGCGCAGAACGATGAAATGGCGCTGGGTGCGCTGCGCGCCGTGCAGGCGTCCGGCAAGCAAGTGATGATTGTCGGTTTTGACGGCACAGACGACGGCATTGCGGCGGTGAAACGCGGCAAGCTGGCGGCGACTATTGCACAGCAGCCGGATCAAATTGGCGCACTGGGGGTGGAAACGGCGGTGAAAGTGCTGAAAGGCGAGTCGGTTGAGCAATACATTCCGGTGCCGCTGAAAGTGGTCGTCAAGCAATAACGTGTTTTCCTCCCTTTATGAAGCGCGGAGGGATGGTCATGAGCGTGTTGCAGCAGTGAATATTCCCTCCCCTTGGCAAGGGGAGGGTTAGGGTGGGGTTCGTGAAATGTGCACAGGTTTGAATTTTGTGCCCGAGTAACCCCCTCCTAGCCTCCCCCTTGAAAAGGGGGAGGGACTAAAAAGCAGTTTTGATGTTCCTCTTGAAAAGGGGAGGAACAAAGTAAGAGTTCTAGTGGGTTTATGAGCGGCCAAGGATAATTCTATGAATAAACTAGTGGTTTTAGGCAGTGTCAATGCTGACCATGTATTGCGGGTGCCCGATTTTCCGCGTCCGGGTGAGACGTTACATGGCCGTGATTATCAGGTCATTCCCGGTGGGAAGGGGGCAAACCAGGCGGTTGCGGCGGCGCGGCTGAATGCGGATACTGGCTTCATTGCTTGCGTTGGCGATGATGCCTTTGGCATTGCTATCCGGGAAAGCTTTGAGCATGACGGCATCAATGTCGCCGGGGTAAAAATACAACCGAATTGTCCGACCGGCATTGCCATGATTCAGGTATCCGCCAGTGGTGAAAATACGATCTGTCTGTCACCTGAAGCCAATGAATGCCTGACGGCTGATCTGATTGAACCAGATATGGTGCGGATTCGTGAAGCGCGGTTTGTGCTGATGCAACTGGAAACACCGCTTGAGGGCATTGAACGGGCAGCGCGTGAAGCAAAGGCTCATCAAACCAATGTCATTTTAAATCCCGCACCTGCACGAATATTGCCAGACAGTTTGTTGTCCTGTATCGATGTGATCACCCCGAATGAGACAGAAGCAGAAGTATTGACTGGTATCCCAGTCACGGATGATCAGACTGCTCAGCTTGCGGCGGACGAGCTGCATCTTAAAGGCATCGACATTGTGCTGATAACTCTGGGTGCTAAGGGAGTCTGGCTGAGCCAGAATGGCCGTGGTCAGCTCATTCCGGGGTACAGGGTGGATGCTGTGGATACAACGGCGGCCGGAGATACCTTTAACGGTGCCTTGGTGACTGGTTTATTGGAAAACATGTCTTTAGAATCAGCTATTCGCTTTGCACACGCTGCTGCTGCTATTTCAGTCACCCGCTTTGGTGCCCAGACGTCAATTCCGACGCGTGCAGAGGTAGATGCTTTTCTGGCAGAGCGCTTCGCCGTCATTGATTAATCACACAGGAAAAATACATGGCCACAATGAAAGATATTGCAAGACTGGCAGGCGTGTCGACTTCAACTGTGAGCCATGTGATCAACAAATCCCGTTTTGTCAGCGACGAAATCGCAGAACGCGTGAACCGGGCTGCTAAAGAACTTAACTATGCACCTTCTGCGCTGGCCCGTAGTCTCAAAGTCAATCGCACCCAAACTATCGGCATGCTGGTGACGACCTCCACCAATCCATTCTTCGGCGAAGTGGTCAAAGGGGTGGAACGCAGCTGTTATCAGAAAGGCTATAACCTGATTTTGTGTAACACCGAAGGGGACAGTGAGCGCATGAAGGCTTCTATAGATACGCTGCTGCAAAAGCGGGTCGATGGACTCCTGTTAATGTGTTCGACACTGGAAGGTGAGCAGATAGACGTTTTTGAACGCTATCCTGATATTCCTGTGGTGGTGATGGATTGGGGGCCAATGTCCTTTACCAGTGATAAAATTCAGGACAACTCTTATCAGGGCGGTTATCTGGCTGCCCGCTATCTGATTGATTGCGGACACCGTGAGATCGGCTGTATTACCGGCCCTTTGATGAAACATCAGGCACAGTTCCGCTATGAAGGTTTTAAGCATGCACTGAATGAAGCCGGGCTGGCGGTTCAGCGCGATTGGATTGTGGAGTCTGATTTTGAATGTGAAGGCGGTTACTCTGCTTTCAACAAGATTGTTGCCAGCGGTTCATTGCCCAGCGCTATTTTTGCGTCTAACGATATGATGGCGATGGGGGTCATTAATGCCGCCCATGAAAAAGGAATTCGTATCCCGGAGGATCTCTCCCTCATCGGGTACGATGACATACATATCGCAAAATTTATGACGCCATCACTGACCACTATTCACCAACCGAAATACCGCTTAGGTCAGGCGGCTGTTGAGACCTTGCTCAAGCGGATCAATAAAGAAATTACCGAGCCGCAAGTAGTGCGGCTGGAACCGACGCTGGTGGTACGAAAAAGTGTACTTCGAGTCGTAAACTGACCATTGTATTGCGCTCAGAGGAATCAGGCAGGATGGCATCATCAGCCTGATTACAGGTACGATTTAGCTGTTTTTTGTTTCTGTGCCTGATAGTGTCTCGGCAGTGACAAAATCTCTTCAATAAAGATCAGATAAAACACCGGCATCATCAGGCACATAATAAAGATGTAGCTGCACTGATAGCGTAATGGCATAGGTCGTTTTTTGCCCTGATCGAAGAGGGTTAAACCGGACAGAAAAAAGTAAACGATGACATACAGTGTTGCAGCAGCGCCAAGTATCAGATAGCCCCGAAAGAAAAGAGAGAGTAAGCTTTCCATAAATCACCTCAATGTAGTGGATTATTTTGATTATATTTCAAATAATCAGAGCGTTGTTGGTAACTTTCTTAAAAAGAAAGAACAATTAACGTGAAACACTGAGAACAATGAATCATATGAAACTTGGTTTCTATTTTGTTCCGGTATTTTTGCGGCTTACTTCAAAAACTCCTCTGTTGTTCCCGTCTATTGAATGAAAAACAGCGGACAGAAGCGGAAACCGACTGGTAACAGCGTCTAACCTGTTGCGTTTTGAACATTTTTAATTGGAAATGCGCTGAACGGCTTAATCTCTTTCAGTACAAACATACTCTGCATTTCTTTAATTCCAGGTAAACGCCGTATGGTTGACATCGCGAAGTCGGCGTAGGAATCGAGATCGGGGGAAACAACCTGAATCAGAAAGTCGGCATCGCCGCCTATGCTGTAACAGGCAACGACATCGTCCAGTGCGGTTACTTCTTCCTCAAACTTTCTGGCTTCCGATTCGCTGTGACTGTCAATTGCCACCCGAACGAATACCATCACACCCAGGCCAATCTTCCTCCGGTCCAGAACAGCCCTGTATCCCTGAATAATGTCATCGTCTTCCAGCTTACGGACTTTGCGCCAGCAGGGAGAAGGCGACAGCCCGATTTTATCTGCCAGCGCCTGATTGGTGATGCGCGCATCGTCTTGCAAAAGTGTCAGAATTTTAATATCTGTCCGATTCAGCATCCAGTCTGCCATTTTTTTTCTCTAAATGTGTGTATTAAGCAAGACTCTACCTTTTTAAGCCCGAATGTTAAGCGATATAGGTAACACATTTCTTATTATAAAATGCATACTATTTCACTCTGTGTGAATGACCGGACAGAGAGGCGGCTTATTGCGTCGCGAGTCACGCAGGATTATTAAGCAGAGTTCAGCAGATCCCAGAAGCTGTATAAACACAAAGACAATTGATTTAAAGGATATTTTCATGTTAGAGACAACACAAATCCTGGCATACATGTCAGCGCTTATGCTGGCGGCAGCGATTCCAGGCCCCGGCATGACAGCCTTGGTTGCGCACAGTGTACGTGGCGGTGCGGTCACCGGGTTTACCATGCTGAGCGGGTTAATTCTGGGGGATTTAATTTACCTGTCCTTTGCCGTGTTTGGCCTTGCTGTTGTTGCCCATAGTTACGGTGGCTTGTTCACAGCAGTCAGTTGGTGTGCATCCCTCTATCTGGCGTGGTTATCCTGGCAATTCTGGAATCACAACCCGGAAGCCATCAACATAGATAAACAGACAAACAAGCGGGAATTGACGGCAGCCTGGCTATCCGGCTTAACGATTACTCTGGGTAACCCGAAAACTATCGCATTCTATCTGGCCATTCTGCCGCTGGTTATCACGCTGGATACTGTGTCGTTCCAAACCTGGGGTTTGCTTTTAGTGCCGCTGACCATACTGGTTCTTGTCTTTGTCGGCGCGGTATTTATCTTTGGTGCGCTGAAAATCCGGCGTTTTCTCGCCAGCTCTCAGGCACAGAGCTGGCTGTTTAAAGGGGCGGGGGTCATTATGTTTTTGGCAGCTGTCAGTATGGCGGCGCGTATGGTCTGAAGCGCAGCCCCGCTATATGTCAGGTAAACTCTGGGTCAGGTAAAACTGGGCCAGGTAAGCACTGGCTTTGAGGAAACAGGAAAGCTGGTTGAGCATAAAAAATGACCTCATCCATTTGATGAGGTCATTTTAATAAGCCTACGGTTTAACCAGTCTGATTATTTACCCGCAATACTCAATCCGCTGAAACGAATTTTGGGTGCGAAGAAATCGCGCTCGTAGTCATTTTCAAGCTGATTACCGACGGCGTCGATGGCTTTGATCATCTGGTAAAAGTTACCGGCAACTGTGATGCCGCGCACAGGCTGGATGCGCTTGCCGTCGCGGCACAGAAAGCCACTGGCACCGAAAGAAAAGTCGCCGCTGATGGCATCGGCGCCTGAGTGTACGCCTTGCAGCTCAACCAGTTCCAGGTATTCACCTGCGGTCACTTCGGCGTCATTGCTCTGGCCTTCGGCAATCACCAGATGGCGCGAAGCAACACCCAGGCCACCTTTGGCCGAACGGGCAGCGTTTGCTGTGTTGGTAATGTCGAAATAGCTGGCGGTGTGGCTGTTATGCAGCAGGCTTTGTAGTTGGCCTTCACCGATCAGAATCGTGTCCTGGGTGGCAAATCCCTCGCTGTCGAAGGCTTTGATGGCAGAGCCGCCCTTTACATAGGCCATGTCACTGACCGTCAGCAGTGAGCTGGCGACCTGCTTATGCAGGGTGTCGCGCCACGGGTTAATGCCTTTCATGGCCGACTGGCCGGACAGACACATGCCAAAGGCGCCAAACAGGCTGCTCAGTTCACTCAGATTAAAGATCACCGCATACTTGCCGGTCGCTATAGGGCCGCCGTCCAGCAGTGCCAGCGCCGTGTCGACACCGTGATTGATGCAATAGTCAGGGTCGAGCTCGGCAAAGCGACGTCCGGATGACATGCCACCATGCATGGCTTGTTTGCCATCCTGATCAATCAGGGCATAGGTGTAACAGAAAGTGGAACGCTCCTGATGCTGACAGAATGCGCCATGGGTATTGGCCAGCATACTCAGGCTGTCTGATTCACCAAAACCATTGTAAGGCGCACTTTTGGCTCCTTTTTCGATCACGCCTTTTTCCAGCGCCAGCGATAGAGCGATTTTCTGTTCGATATCCACATCGTCTTGCTGATAAATTTCAGGCGAGTCAGTGGTTAAGCGGCTGTTCTTTGCCTGGATCCGCTGGTGGGAGTCTGCTTTGGTGAATTGCGCGCTTTGCAGTGCTTGCTCAACCATGAGTTTCAGGCTGTCCGGATGCAGGGATTCCGAGTAGCTGGTGGCGACTTTGTCGTCTTTGACAACGCGTACGCCAATCACCTGGCCGGAGGTGACTTTGTATTCATCCAGTTCGCCGTTATTGGCTTTCAGTGACAGGTTATGGCTGCTGCTGGCAAGGACATCCGCTTCGGCACCCGCAGAGGTGGCCAGATCCAGTACCTGTTCCATGGCGTGTTGCAGGGTTTGTTGATCCGCCATTAGTTACCTCCCACCAGAATATTGTCTACTTTAAGTGCTGGCTGACCAACTGTCGTCGGCACTGAGCCGCTGACCGAGCCACACATACCGGCTGCCAGTTCGAAATCCTGGCCGACCATGCTGATTTCCTTCAGAACTTTCGGCCCTGTGCTGATCAGCGTCGCTGATTTCAGTGGACGGGTGATTTTGCCGTCTTCGATCAAATAGGCTTCCTGCACCGCGAAGTTGAATTCCCCAGTGCCAGGCTGAACGGAACCGCCGCCCATTTTCTTGGCGAAAATGCCTTTTTCGACGCTGGCGATCATCGCCTCCAGACTGCTGTCGCCCGGCTCGATGAAGGTGTTACGCATGCGGGAGGTAGGCGCGAACTTATACGATTCACGGCGGCCGGAACCCGTTGGCGCAAAACCGGTTTTCTTGGCGCCCATCTGGTCGACCATAAAGCTGGTGAGCTTACCGTCTTTGATCAACTGAGTACGCTGGGTTGCCATGCCTTCGTCATCAATGTTGATGGAACCCCATTCATTTTCCATGGTGCCGTCATCCACGGCGCTGACCACAGGGTTAGCAATCATTTCGCCCATCTGGTCATGGAAAACCGAGGCTTTTTTGGCTACCGAGGTGGTTTCAAGCAGGTGTCCGCAGGCTTCATGGAAAATCACGCCACCAAAGCCATTACCTATGATCACCGGCATTTCACCAGACGGGCAGTTATCTGCCGTCAACTTGATCATCGCCTGTTTTGCTACTTGCTGGCCCAGAGATGTGGGATCGATGCGGGAGTTAAATTCCCAGCCGGTCAGTGCCCCCGGTGCTTCAAAACCCGTAGACTGCTCGCTACCATCTTGCGCAACAGCGGTAGCAGCAATGCGGGTGTAATGGCGGGTATCACCGGTGTGCAGGCCATTGGAGTTAAAAATTTCTACCTGCTGCTGACGCTGCAGAATACGGCCGATGAACTGGGCAATTTTGTCGTTTTCTGCACGGGCCGCTTTGTCGGTGGCACGCAGGAAGGCGATTTTGGCTTCCAGATTGGCGTCCTGCGACAAAGGCTGGCGCACTGGATGTCTGTCTGTCAGCCGGCTGAAATTCAGTGCGGATGCCTGCATGATTTGATCGCGGTTATCTTTGGCAGCCAGCAGGCTGGTGACGCGTTTCAGTTCTTCTTCTTCAGTGCTGTTGGTGTAACCGTACAGCACTTTGTGACCAAAGAAGAGTCGGATACCGATGCCAAAATCGATACCGCCGTTGATTTTATCGACATCACCAGCATTGAACTCGACAGAGCCCGACTGGTGGTGCTCGACGAAAAGTTCGGCAAAGTCTGCGCCGAGAAACAGCGCATGGTCGATGACGGCTTTCGCCGTTGATGGGTTTAGCATAATTGCTCCTTGCGTAAATTCAGGTGGCAAGTTGATCCCAAAGCATTGATGAATAATAGTCGGTATCAGGCTTTTTTTGTCAAAGAGACAAGAATCTCTTCTAATTCATCCCAAGGCAGTATGTCCTTATCAATGACTTCAATGCGGGACTCAAACCCTTCCAGAGTGAGTTCATTCACCGAGACTACCCGATTGACCACATTAAAAGCAAAACATCCGCGTTCGGTGTTAACCACGGCTTTCACGCGCTGGGCATTCAGGTTAGTAAACAGGGTAAACAGCTGGGAAAAATCAAAGTGCAGGTCAGTCGCAAAGAACCAGCCGCAACTGTGATAGCCCTGACCATGGTTTTCTTTACGGATGAAGGTTTCACCGGGGGCCAGCTCTAAGCCCGGCAGGGGCGCGGCCGCATCGTCATGATGATGGTGATGACTGTGTGCAGCCTGACGTGCAATGCGAGGCTGTTCCAGCAGAGACAGATCAAGTTGCCCTTGCTCAACCTGAGTGATCATCTGTTTGGCTGGTTCGCACTCGCTGGCGTACTGCTCAAACATCAGCAGATCGTAATCGCTACAGGCATCGATTTTGTTAGCAACCAGCACATCGGCCAGCGCAATCTGATCCTGAAAATTCTGGTTATCGGTATATAAGCTGTCTGAAAACTGACGCGGATCAACCAGAGTGATCGTCGCTTTCAGATCGATGTATTTGGCATAGCTGTCGGAGGTCAGTTTATTGATGATCTCTTTCGGATGGCCCAGACCGGTGGGTTCCAGCAGCAGGCGATCCGGCTTTTGGGCCAGCAGGGCATTGATGCCCACCGACATCGGCAGTCCGGCGACACAGCACATACAGCCGCCCGGTACTTCTTTGACGATGGCACCCTGCTGGTCGAGCATGGCTCCATCGACACCTACGTTACCAAACTCATTGATCAAAATGGCCCATTTCTCATCGGCAGGTTTACGCGCCAGCAGCGATAAAATGGCTGTGGTTTTACCGGCTCCCAGAAAGCCAGTGATGATATTGGTCGGAATAGGTTTGCTGATAGTCATTGAGAATCCGTCTTACCGCATAACTAAGTTACTGGTCATCATACTGTATGGCAGGCCGTGAATTGAAGGAAACTGTGTGGGTTTCTTAGGCTTTGGGTCAATCCTGTCTGCTGAGTGAAGCAAAAATGGACGGTCGGTCAGTGTGTTTGTGTGCCGGTCACCCCGGGTGAAATCCTTTTGCTACCTTTGGAATTTGCGACATATGCTTAATCAATAATGATGATAGAACAGCCGGTGGCAAATTCAGTTGCCCCGGCTGCGGTATTCAGTCGCACCCGCGTCAGGAGTGGCCCATGAATGGCGAGCTGTTTGAATCCCTGCCGATCACTCTGATCTTTGTCGGCATTGCTTTGCTGATGTTGCTGTTCTGCGAAATTGGCTTTCAGTTTGGCCGTCATGCTTTTGCCCGGAAAGATAAGGAAGTTCCCGGTCCGCTTGGGTCTATGGTTGGAGGGCTGCTTGGGATGCTGGCGTTCGTGCTCGCGTTTACGTTTTCCATTGCCTCCTCTCAGCACGAAATTCGACGCAACAATGTGCTTGAGGAAGCCAATGTGATCGGCACTGCCTATCTTCGGGCTGATCTGTTGGATGAGTCATCTGAAAGTATTGTGAAAGATTTGCTCAAATCTTATGTCGAGATTCGACTCGCAGCGGCCAGCGGAAGTGATATCAATGAAGCATTGAGAGAATCACTCGCAATCCATCGCCAGCTTTGGGATGCAGTTTCAACTGCTGCCATTGCAAATCCAAGCCCATTGAGTTCGCTGATGGTTCAGGCGACCAATGATCTGATCGATATGCATGAAAAAAGAGTAACAGGGGCATTGCGAAGCCGGATTCCTGCCAGTATCTGGGTAGCGCTGGCGGCCATTACAGCGCTTGCGATGATTGCGCTGGGCACGCAAGTGGGTTACTCCGGTAAGCGACGGTTGATTGCGGTGATCCCGTTACTGCTTGCTTTCGCGGTCCTCGTCACGCTGGTGGTTGATCTCAACCGGCCTCAAAATGGCCTGATTAAGGTGAGTCAGCAGTCGATGGTTGATCTTCAGAGCGGTATGGGAGGTAACAAGAGCGGTAATTAATGTCTGGTAAGGTGATTGTGTTGTCATATTCTGGCTGATCCAATACGCCGATGTTTCGTGTTTTCTTTCTTATTCTATTCACTGCCTTTTCTGTCGGCAGCCAGCCAGTTGAAAGAGTGCAAATATTGAATCGCGTTGGTATGTCGCGCTTTGTTTTGGAGAGAGTCTCACCATTTTCGGATGCGCGCCAGATACTCTTTGCCGGCACAAATGTATCCAGAAATGCCTTTGGGTTCTCTGGTGTTGTCCGGGTCGGTTGTAGGCGCTCCCGGCGCCGACAACCTAAAATTCGTCCTGAATTTTTCCCTGATTTGGGGGATTACTTTAATTAATATTCAATAGTCTGGTATTAACGAGACAGAGATTGTCTGTTTCAGTGAATTACTCACTGAAAATATTCTATTATGTGCACATGGTGTGCGGACATGATCAGTCTGGCAGCGGCGTGAACCGGCATGTTGCTCAATACACACTTACAGCTAAAGCTTATGCATTCTGGAACTTGATTAAGGGACGGGTAGATATGCCGAATGAGTTCGAATTAACAGGCTCGGCGCATCATCGTCTTCACTACAAAGCCACGCGTGCTGGCTGTGTGCTACAAAGAAATGAATAGGACGTAGTTCGTATGGAAAGTGACATAGTTCAGGAAATTTTTGCTGTTGAGGAAAAACTAAAGGCTTCAATGCTCAGCTCAGATACTGTTGCATTAACCGATTTGCTATCAGATGCCCTGATATTCATTAATCACTTTGGCCAACGGGTATCAAAGCAAGATGATATCGCCTTGCACCGTTCTGGTTTGTTAAGCATTGAATCAATCGAATTACGTGATTTTCAGGTAGTACCACAAGGAAATATCGCTTTGGTTCATGTAAACGCAGACATTAAAGGGAAATATGATGGTGCTAAGGCCAATGGTGTTTTTGCTTTCTCTCGCGTTTGGCTAAAGCAAAACAACAAGTGGCAGCTCATTTCAGCGCAGTCGACCGTTATCTCGTAACAGTTAAAGATTAGAGTCGCGCAGTTGACTGTTTTCAGCTGGCTTTACGAGTGTGTAGCAACGCCTGATAAGGTGTTAGCCGTTAATCGAAATATATGAAAAGGAATTCAAAAATGAAAATTGCTTTAGTAACAGGAGGTACAAAGGGAATTGGGCTTCAGACCGTCAGGCGACTGGTCGAGTCAGAGTATAAGGTGATTACATGTTCTCGTTCACAAGAAACCTGGGCAACTGTACTCGAAATATTTCCTGAGTTGAGCGTTGTTGATCATCAACAATCAGATATATCCGTTGAGTCCGATCTTGAAAATTTGTTCCGTCATATCAGTGCTGAGTACGGCGTATTGGATGTTGCGGTGAATAATGCATCACCCGCTCTTTCCTCAAGAGGAAATTTCCATGAAGTTGATACCTCATTGTTAAGAGAAACGCTGTCGGTAGATTTCTGGTCGCAGGCTTTGTGTTTAAAGCACGAAATCAGTCTGATGAATACGGGAGCTTCTATTGTCAATGTCAGCTCAGTAAATGGATTGAGACCAACGCCGAATGCTTCAATGTACAGTGCAGCCAAACACGCACTTGAAGGGCTAACTCGTTCATTGGCTTTGGAAAATATAAGCTCAGGCATTCGTATTAATGCCGTTGCTCCCGGTGTAACATGGACGCCTCGTTGGGAGGAGCGGCAGATTGATGCTCCCAATATCCGGGCAGATGTGTCCAACGTTGTGCCGATTCAGCGTTTTGCCAATACTGACGAAATCGTCAATGCTATCGAATTTTTATTATCTGAGAAAGCCAGCTACATTGTGGGGCATACGCTGGTCGTAGATGGTGGGTTATCGTTGACATAAGCGGTTAACAGATAATGATAAGTGTCGCGCAGCCGACTGCTTTTATCTGGCTTTACGAGTGTGTGGCAAAGCAGATGAGACGGTGGTGTCATTCTTTAGGCGAAATGGTGACTAATGAGTAATCTTCAGTACGTGTCTCTTGATGAAATAGAATCAGACAAGTTCATTCCCATACTCAATAAAGCGAGTACCAGAAAGCACCTCATTACCCATGATGAGTTTGATTCCGATCTTGCAGAAAAGTGGATTTGCGACAAGATCGAAATTGATGATCTTGAAGGTTGTATAGTAAGAGCCATCATCGTCGATGACGAGCTAGTCGGTTGGTGTGGAATTCAATTATCAGAGCTTGGGCATGAGATAGCTATAGTCGTTGATGACCGCAGTTGGGGCATAGGGAAAATGGTTTTTAGATCGCTAATCTCATGGGCTCATGATTTTGGCCATGAAGTCGTTTATATCCATTTATTGCACACTCGCCCTGAATATGAGTTCTTACGTAAAATATCCCAAAGCGTGTTCCCAACGGAAATGATAGGCGATAGGTTCACAACCTATGAGCTCAACGTAGCGGAGTGCCTGACAGGTAAGAAGCAGAATTAATCCAACAGAGTGCGACATTCCGAGAATGAAAAATCCAGACATCCAGTAGTGCGTTCTCTGGTGGATTTACGATTGAAGCTATCGGTTTTTTATCGGTTTTGGTGGGGCTAAGTTAAAGCTCCTGCTATTGATGATTGGTTGGTTGATTGATTGGTTTTTCGGCCCTGTGGGATCAGATGTCGCTTATTTTAGCGTGAAATGTGTAACTGGGTTTAATGATGAAAATAGAGATCGTAGAAAAAGCAGATCACCTTAGTTTGATAGACATCTGGGAGGCGTCAGTGAGAGCAACCCATGATTTTTTGTTGGAGAAAGATCTGCAGGAGTTAAAACCGTTAATTCTGGATCATTACTTTGATGCTGTTGATTTAAAGTGCGCTAGAAATGGCAAGGGTGAAATACTGGGGTTCTGCGGTGCGCATGATGGCAATATTGAAATGTTGTTCATCTCACCTGATGTACGCGGAAAAGGCATTGGTGCTTTGTTAGTGGCCCATGCAATCAAAGTGCAGGGAGCTTCGAAGGTTGACGTGAATGAACAAAATAAGCAGGCACTGGGTTTTTACCTGCATATGGGTTTTTCAATAACGGGGCGTTCATCAGTGGACGGGCAGGGCAAGCCTTATCCGCTGTTGCATTTGGCGTTGTAAAAATTTACCAAGGCCAGATACGGAGACGGCTTTTCGTTCCGGTTATGTAGTGAAAAGAGAACCGCTTGTGTCGCTCTCTTTTTTCACTGATGTAGTCTTGAGTCATGTTCTAGGAGCAGTGAGCTGGCCGTAAGAAAAGTATACGCTGATTTAGTCTACAGCGTCGATTGATGTGCCCCATACCCTAAACATCCGAATCGGTGGATGTCGGAAATATTCAATAATTACCTTCATGAATAGCTTATCTTGTTATCCGAATAAAGTGCAGTCAGCACAAAAGTATGTGTGAACAACAACTACAGTTGAGTTCTGAATTGCAAAGGATAAGTACATGAATTTACTACACATTAAAGTAAGCCCAAATATTGACGGTTCGGCGTCGAGAAAAGTTTCCGACTATCTCGTCGACAGGCTGAAAAAGAAATACCCAGGTATAGATGAAAAAATTATTGACCTGTCTCAAGAACCTTTGCCGCATTTGGATGCTTGTACAGTTGAAGCATTCTTAACAAAACCAGATGAACGTAAAGAGAGACAAACAAAAGCCGTAGAACTTTCGGATCGAATGATTGATAACTTGTTCGAAAGTGATTTGATAGTCATATCGTCACCGATCTGGAATTTGGGATTGCCATCAGTATTGAAAGCTTGGTTTGATCATATCACTCGGGCAGGGCGGACCTTCAAGTTTACAGACGCAGCGGGCAGTAAGGTGGGGTTGGTTCCAAATAAAACGGTATATATCGTAGTGGCAAGCGGAAGCATCTTTTCATATGGACCGCTTGTCAGCCATGATCAGTTTACACCTTATATAAAATATGCGTTTCAATATATTGGTATTACAGATTTGAAATTCGTTCGAATAGATGGCACGCACGATCCGCTTACCAGTGAATGCGCTGTCCCTAAAGCGATCTCCTTAGTTGATAATATGAATATTTAGATAGGTGATACTTTATGCTAACAAAGAGTAAATTATTTTTAATCGTTCCT